>JBKJZU010000379.1:0-4316 GCA_046715015.1 Micropepsaceae bacterium | reverse complement strand
TCCTTAAAGACCCGGCTCTAAACCGGCTTGATCAAAAAGGACGCCACCGTCGTTGCATAAACCACCAAGGGCCAGCGGCACGTGCGTTACGCGTCGAGGAGGGAGCAAATAATCATTGTTGAATCGGATTGCAAGAGTCCGTTCGGCCGCAGTGGGGGAAGTTTAGAGGCGGCGGTCACGCCGCTGGAAGCTCTTCCTGGCTCCTCGGGCGCGCATCGGCGAACCCGGCTTACCGCCTTCGATGAGGTCGAAGCGCAAGCCGCCGGTGAGTGGCGTTGCCTCTTCCAAGCGCACGCGCACTGTGTCGCCGAGACGGAACGTTAAGCCCGATTTTTCGCCGATTAGCGCGTGTGTGCGTTCGTCATGGTGGAAGAACTCCGTGCCGAGCGAGCGGACGGGGAGCAAGCCGTCGGCGCCGGTTTCGGCGAGGCGGATGAAGAGGCCGAAGCGGGTGACACCGCTGATTTTGCCTGCGAACTCGGCGCCCAGGCGGTTCGACATGTAGGCGGCGATGTAGCGGTCGGTCGAGTCGCGCTCGGCCGCCATGGCCCGGCGCTCGAACGCGGAGATGTCCTCGGCGGTTTTCTCCATGTTGTCGATTTCGCTGTCGGTCAGTCCGCCCGCACCCAAGTTGAACGCGCGCACCAAGGCGCGGTGGACGATCAGGTCGGCGTAGCGGCGGATCGGCGAGGTGAAGTGGGCGTAGCGGCGAAGCGCGAGGCCGAAGTGGCCGATGTTGTCGGGGTTGTACTCGGCTTGGCTCATGGAGCGGAGCATCACGACGTTCACAAGGTCCGCGTTCGGCGTTTTTGACGCCAGCTCCAGGATGCGGTTCAGCATCGCGGTCGTGATCGTTTGGCCTTTGGGCAGGTTGATGTTCAGCGTGCCGAGGAAATCGGTGAGCGCCGTCAGTTTCTCATCCGACGGCGGTGCGTGGATACGAAACACCAGGGGGCATCGTTTGCCCTCCAGCGCTTCGGCTGCCGCGACGTTCGCCTGGATCATGAACTCTTCGATTAGTTTGTGAGCATCGAAGCGCGCTCTCAGCCCGATCGATTTCACGCGACCGTTTTCGTCGAGTTCGATCTTGTGTTCGGGAAGGTCGAGGTCGATGGGACCGCGCTTCGTGCGCGCCTTCACCAATGTCCGGTAGCAGGCTTCGAGCGGCCTTAGGATGGGCTGCAGCAGCGGTCCGGTTTTGTCGTTTGGATTTCCGTCCAGCGCATCTTGCACCTCATTGTAGGAGAGGCGCGCGGCCGAGCGCATCAACGCACGCTCGAAGCGATGGCGCTTCAGCTTGCCCTGCGCATCGAACGTCAGGTAACAGGCGATGATTGCGCGGTCGACCTTTTCCTTGAGCGAGCAGAGGTCGGCGGAGAGTTGCTCCGGCAGCATCGGCACGACGCGATCGGGGAAGTAGACCGAGTTGCCGCGGCGGAGCGCTTCGCGGTCGAGCGCCGAGTTCGGCCTCACGTAGTAAGACACGTCCGCGATCGCGACGATCGCTTGGAAGCCGCCTTTGTTCTCGGGGTTGTCGTCTGCGGCGGCCCACACCGCGTCGTCGTGGTCGCGCGCGTCAGGCGGGTCGATGGTGACGAGCGGAACCTTGCGCAGGTCCACGCGGCCGCCTTCGAGCGTCGCCGGCTTCGCGCGTTCCGCTTCGTCGATGACCGACGACGGGAAATCGACGGGGATGCCGTGGGTGTGGACGGCGATCAAGCTGATCGCTTTTGGCTCGCTCATGCGGCCGAGGCGTTCGGTGACGCGTGCTTTCGGCTGGCCGAGGTCGCGGCCGGCGAGCGGTTCGACCACGACGAGTTCGCCGTCGATCGCATTGCCGGTATCGCCTTCGGCGATCATGAACGTGTTCCGGGCCTTGCGGTCGACCGGTTCCACGCGGCCGGCGCGGCCCAGTTTGCGGAAGACGCCGAGCGCCTTGTGCGCGCTGGCGCCGAGGCGCTTCATGATGCGCGCGTCGTAGCCTTCCTTCGTCGCTTTCAGGCGGGCGAGGAAGCGTTCGCCGACGCCCAGCGCGCGGCCAGTTGTCTCCGTTCCCGGCGCCAGCACGATCTTCGGCGGCGCGGCGTCGCTGTCCCAGCGGGTGGGGCGACAGATCAGTTCGCCGTCCACGTCTAGCTCGACAACTTCGACGACAATGACTTCGGGAAGGTCGCCGGTGCGGACGAATGTCTTGCGGGGACCGCGTTTGACGTCGCCCGCGTCGTCGAGATCGCGCAACAGGCGCTTCAAGGCGATCTTGTCGCCGCCCTTCACATCGAAGTGGCGGGCGAGATCTCGTTTCGTGGCTGCCGGGTGTTCACTGAGGTAGGCCAGTAGGTCTTCGCGCGTCGGAATTGGTCCGCGTTTTTGAGGCTCACGCGGTTCGCGCTTCTTTTTATTCACGTCTCTTCTAGTACTTTCTTTTTTGTAGGCGCCTTTTTCGGCGCCGTTGGTTTTACTTTTGCGTCGGCTTTTGCAGCCTTCGCGGGTTTGGCGTCGGCTTTTGCCTCGCCGTTCGGCTTCGCCGCTTTGGCGGGCGCTTTCGCTTTTGCCTTCTTTTTCTTCTTCTTGCCGCCGCCCATTTCG
The DNA here is from genome assembly GCA_046715015.1 of Micropepsaceae bacterium. Classification (GTDB taxonomy): domain Bacteria; phylum Pseudomonadota; class Alphaproteobacteria; order Micropepsales; family Micropepsaceae; genus SZUA-430. The sequence goes on along the minus strand of JBKJZU010000379.1, from coordinate 1,730 downwards.
ACGCGGGCGCGCAAGAGTTCAACGGCTTGTTCGAGCGTCAGGGTCAGCGGGTCGCCGCCCTTCGGCACGTTCGCGTTCGTCTCGCCGTCGGTGATGTACGGCCCGTAACGGCCGCTCATCACCTTGACGACCGCCTTCGATTCAGGATGAGCACCCAGTTCTTTGAGTGCCTTCGGTTCGTTGAAGCGGCGTTTCGGGTTCGCTGCCTTTTCGGCGAGCACGGTTACGGCATGATTGAGGCCGATCGTGAAGACGTCTTCCTCATTCTCGAGGTTCGCGTACATGCCGTCGTGCAGGATGTAGGGTCCAAAGCGGCCGAAATTGGCGACGATCGGTTTGCTCGTTTCCGGATGCATACCCACTTCACGCGGCAGCGAGAGCAAGCGTAGCGCCTGTTCCAGCGTGATCGTGTTGCGGTCGACACCCTTCGGAAGGCCGGCGCGTTTCGGTTTCTCGGCGTCTTTTTCTTTGCTCGTTTCACCGAGCTGCAGATAGGGGCCGAAGCGGCCAGCGCGCAGCGTAACGCTCAAGCCCGTCTCCGGGTCGGCGCCGAGCGCCTTGGTCTCCATCGCCTCACCGTTGCCGCTCGAGGCAAGGGGGCGTGTGTAGCTGCACTTGTCTTCGCCTTCACCCTTGTAGTTCGAGCAGCCGATGAAAGCGCCGAACTTGCCAAGGCGCAGGCCCAGCGTTCCATTCGCGCACATTTTGCACTTGCGCGGATCGCTGCCGTCGGCGTTCGGCGGGAATATGTGGTCGCCCAAGACCTCGTTCAAGGTGTCGAGCACTTGCGTGATGCGTAGGTCGCCGATGTCTTTGATCGCGGCGTCGAAGCCGCGCCAGAAGTCCGCGAGGAGCTTCGTCCACTTCAGCTTGCCGTCGGAGACGAGATCGAGTTGTTCTTCGAGGTCCGCCGTGAAATCGTACTGAACGTAGTGCTCGAAGAAGTTCGTCAGGAACGCCGTGACGAGCATGCCCTTGTCTTCGGGAATGAAGCGGGCCTTGTCCATGCGCACGTAGGAACGGTCGCGCAGAACTTGCAGGATCGAGGCATAGGTCGAAGGACGGCCGATGCCGAGTTCCTCGAGCTTCTTGACCAACGAGGCTTCCGAGAAGCGCGGCGGCGGCTCGGTGAAGTGCTGTTCCGGTTTGATCTCGGCGACGTTCATGCCGTCGCCCTTGGCGACCTTCGGCAGACGCGCGCTGTCTTCGTCGTCCGCCGGTTCGTCGCGGCCTTCTTGATAGAGCGCGAGGAAGCCGTCGAATGTCAGCACGGAGCCGTTCGCGCGCAAGCCGGTCTTGCCGTCGCCGGTTTCGATGTCGACGGTCGTGCGTTCGAATTCGGCCGCTTCCATTTGGCTTGCGACCATGCGCTTCCAAATCAGTTCATAGAGCCTGGCCATGTCGGGCTCGAGGTTCCGGATCGATTCCGGTGTGCGCGCGACGTCGGTCGGGCGGATTGCTTCGTGCGCTTCCTGGGCATTGCGCGTCTTTGATTTGTACATGCGCGGGCTGTCGGGCATGTGACGCTTGCTGAAGCGGCTTTCGATCAACTTGCGGGTGGCAGTCAACGCTTCGGGCGCCACATCGACGCCGTCGGTGCGCATATAGGTGATCAGGCCCACGGTCTCACCATCGACTTCCAGACCTTCATAGAGGCGCTGGGCGGTGCTCATCGTGTGCTTCGCCGAGAAGCCGAGTTTGCGCGCGGCCTCTTGCTGCAAGGTCGAGGT
>JBKJZU010000378.1:0-3604 GCA_046715015.1 Micropepsaceae bacterium | reverse complement strand
GCCTTTGCAGACGCTGTGCGAGAAACGAAGGTTCGTCGGGCGGTGTCGTGCCTGCGGGCGGGTTCGCCTGCGTGAGTAGCACGCGCTTCAACAGGTTCTGCATCGCGGGCGAGTTCGGCGCCGCGGGAAGTTGCGCAATGCGCACCGCGATCGCGGGGCGCGCGCTTCCCGACCACAGACTTGATGCAAAGCCGCCCGACCCTGCGCTCAACAGACCGGCGCCTGCCGGATCGATCGCAGCCAGGTCGCTGACGGTGACGCGCGGTCCGGTGGGTGCGCCGGGTTTGTCGGGAACATCTTGTTCGACGGGGCCAGTTGGAACGGTCGCGGTTGCGGGATCGGCTGCAGGTTCGGTTTGCGGCGTCAGCGTGCGCGGCGGCGTCTTGGCCGGCGCTTCCGGCTCCGCGGCAACTGCAATCGATGTCGAGGCAAGTAAAGCGAGAAAGACGTTAACGCGGGAACCGATCATCGGGCAGAACCTTCTCGACCTTGCGCACCTGCGGGGTCACGGTCGAGCCGTAATACGCCAGTATCCCCGCACCCAACAGCAACAATACTAAAGCGGCGCCTACCAAACGGCCAAGCTGCCCCAAACCGGCAGCGCGGTCGTAGTCCCGGTGATAGCGTCTGCGCCGCACGTTCGCCGTTTCCCCTTAGTCTTCCTGATCACTGGCAGCGTAGAGGCAGTTCATGTACATGCTGATTCCGCCAGGTTAGAACAATATATGCAGGTGCAGGAACACACGGAAAGTCCGGAAGCGGGGCCATCCCTTACCGCGCGCTCGATTGTGCTGGTTGGGCTCATGGGTGCGGGGAAAAGCACGGTTGGCCGCCGCTTGGCCAATGCGCTCAAGCTGCCGTTCCACGACGCGGACCAGGAAATTGAAACCGCGGCGGGCTGTTCCATATCCGACTTCTTCGAGCGTTATGGCGAACCCGCGTTTCGCGAAGGCGAGCGCAAGGTGATCGCACGGCTGCTGGCTGGACCGCGGCACGTGCTCGCGACCGGGGGCGGCGCCTTTATGGATCCGACAACGCGCGCCTTGATTAAGGGACAAGGGTTTTCGGTGTGGCTGCGCGCCGATATCGGTTTGCTGATGGAGCGCGTGTTGAAGCGCCCCACCCGGCCGCTTTTGAGGAACGACGACCCGCGCGCGACCATGGAACGGCTGATGGCCGAACGCTATCCCGTTTACGCCGAGGCGGACCTGACGGTCGACTCCAACGGCGGGCCGCACGACGCGATCGTGCAACGGATTCTCTCGCATCTCAGCGAACTTGGCGTGGGATCGAAGTCATGAGCCAGGAGCGATTGCGGGTCGACCTTGGCGGTCGCGCCTACGACATCGTGGTCGGCGCCGGCGTGCTCAAGGATGCGGGCAAGGAAATCGTGGCGCTGAAGCGGGCAAAGCGCACGTTCGTGGTCGCCGACGATCATACCGCCGGATTGCACTTGGAAGCGCTCACGCAATCGCTCGACGCTGCGGGGCTTTCGCACACGAAGGCGGTGTTGCCGCCCGGCGAGGCCAGTAAGAGCTTCGGCGTGCTCGAGCAACTCGTCAGCCAGATGCTGGATGCGAAGATCGAGCGGGGCGACCTTGTGGTCGCACTCGGCGGCGGGGTGATCGGCGATCTTGCGGGATTTGCCGCGGGCATCACAAAGCGCGGGCTCGACTATGTGCAGGTGCCCACGACATTACTTGCGCAGGTGGATTCGTCGGTCGGCGGCAAGACCGCCATCGACATGCCGCAAGGCAAGAACCTGGTCGGCTTGTTCCACCAACCCTGTTTGGTGCTTGCGGATACCGCGGTGCTCGACACGCTGCCCGAGCGCGAGATGCGCGCGGGCTATGCGGAGATCTTGAAGTACGGACTGATCGGGGATGCGGCGTTCGCGGCGTGGGTCGGCGGCAACGCGCGCGCGGTTCTCGACAAGGCAGGACCCGAGCGCACGAAGGCGATCGTCACGTCTTGCCGCATGAAGGCGCGCGTGGTGGAAGCCGACGAACGGGAGGCCGGTCAGCGCGCGTTGCTCAATTTGGGGCACACGTTTGCGCATGCGATCGAGGCTTGTGCCGGTTACTCGGGCAAGGTCTTGCACGGCGAGGCGGTGGCGGTCGGTTGCGCGATGGCGTTCGATCTGTCGGAGCGGCTGAAACTGTGTCCGCCGGGACAAGCGAGCCGCGTGCGCACTTGGTTCGCGGCGGCGGGACTACCCACATCTTTTGCCGACTTGCCGGAACTCGGCGCCTCGGCGGACGACCTCATCGAGATTATGAAGCAAGACAAGAAGGCGGCGGGCGGCAAACTAGTGTTCGTGCTCGCACGCGGGATCGGACAGGCGTTCGTCGCGAACGACGTCGATCCCGAATCGGTAGCAGCGCTCCTTGCGGACGCGTTGGCACGATAGGTCAGAGACAAAAGACAGGACTCCAATGGAAGACCAAATCATTCCGGTTTCGGCCGTCACTGGCTGGGAACTCTTGTTCGTGCTGGTGGCGACGCTCATTTTGATGTTGTTTTCGGCGCTGACGTCGGCTGCGGAGACGGCGCTTACCGCAGTGTCGAAGGCGCGGATGCATCAGCTTGAGAAAGACGGTGAGGCCCGTGCGCGGTCCGTCAATTGGTTGATGGCGCATCGCGAGCAAATGATCGGGGCGATCCTGCTCACGAACACCTTCGTCAACGTGGTGTCGTCGGCGCTCGTCACGACCGTGCTTGTGACGCTGTTCGGCAACGCCGGCGTGGCCGCTGGCGCGATCCTTATCACCGTGATGGTGCTCGTCTTCTGCGAAGTCTTGCCCAAGACCTATGCGATCACGAATGCTGACGGCACGGCGCTTTCGATCGGGCGGCCTGTCCGGATCGCGGTGTCCGTCTTGAGCCCCATCGTCGATTCGATCCAGTGGTTTGTGGCGTTGCTGCTGCGGGCCAGGGGGGTGAAGTCGCAGGGCCTCGTCGACGACCAGGAAGAAGCGGCGGACGCGGCGACCGAAGAGCTACGCGGCGCGATCGACCTGCATCACATTCAAGGCGCGGTGCAGACTTCAGACCGGAACATGCTGGGCGGCATTCTGGACCTGAAGGATTTGCAGGTGGCGGACGTCATGATCCACCGCAAGAACATGACCATGCTCGATGGCGACCTGCCGGTCGAAGAGGTGCTGGACCGCGTGCTAAGTCAACCGCACACGCGCCTGCCGGTTTACAAGGGCGATCCCGACAACATCGTCGGCGTTCTGCACGCGAAGGATCTGCTACGTGCGATGTCGCGGAGCCAAGGCAACGTGAAGGCGATCAACGTCATGTCGATCGTCGCCAAGCCTTGGTTCATTCCCGACACCTCAATGCTGACCGATCAGTTGCGCGCGTTCTTGCAACGCCGCGTGCACTTCGCGCTCGTCGTGGACGAATACGGCGCGATGCAGGGCTTGATCACGCTTGAGGACATTCTGGAAGAAATCGTCGGCGAGATTCGCGACGAGCACGACGTTCCGGTGTCCGGCGTGCGTCCGCAGCAGGACGGCAGCGTCAACGTCGACGGATGGGTCACGATCCGTGAACTCAACCGGGTCATGAACTGGAACCTGCCGGACGAGGAGGC
>JBKJZU010000377.1:0-8207 GCA_046715015.1 Micropepsaceae bacterium | reverse complement strand
TCATCGTGCCGCTCGGCCGCTATGCGGTTGAACGCGCGACGGCGGAGCTGAAGCGCTGGCAAACGTACTTCCCGATGGACGAACCGCTGTTCTGCAGCGTCAACGTCTCGGCGCGTCAGCTGTTTCGACAAGAGTTCTTCGACGACGTCGTCGCCACGCTCCGCGCAGAGAAGCCTGCGCGCCTGTCGCTAAAGCTGGAGCTGACGGAAAGCGTCATCATGCAAAATCCGGATTCGACCGCCCGTGCGCTCACGCGGTTGAAGGAAGCGGGCGCGGGCCTAGCGCTTGACGATTTCGGCACCGGCTTCTCGTCGCTTTCCTATCTGCAACGCTTCCCGTTCGACACGGTGAAGATCGACCGCAGCTTTGTCGCGGACATGGCGAACAACGAAGAAACGCCGGTCATCCTGCGCGCGATCATCCGCTTGGCGCACGACCTCGACATGGCCGTCGTTGCCGAAGGCGTCGAGACGCAGAGCGAATCCACGAAGCTGAAATCGCTGAACTGCGAGTTCGCGCAAGGCTATCTGTTCGGCGCACCGATGGATGCGACCGCTGCCTACAACTTCATTGCGTTGAGATCGCGTGGTCAGGCCGCGCAACCGGTACAGGTCTCAGGCGCGTCCCGTGTCCCGCGAAAGCTGTGACGGGTTGAAGCCGAGCTTCTTGATCGCGTACTCCCACTTGCCGCGCAGCTCCGGCCCGAACAGCAGGTATTCGTCGGCCGGGCACGTCAGCCAACCGTTCTTTTGAATTTCACGCTCAAGCTGCCCGCCCTGCCAACCGGCATAGCCGAGCGCCAACATCGCGTCCCTCGGTCCGTCCCCGTCCGCGATGGCTTTCAGCACGTCGACCGTCGCGGTGAGCCCGACATTCAGCCCGACGTTTTGTCCGACTTTCACCGTCGCATCGCCTGCGGAGTAGTCCGGCGTGTGCAGCACGAAACCGCGCCCGGTCTCCACCGGCCCACCGAAGAGAATCGGCCGTCGGGAGACTTGCTTCGCGGGACGGATGCGCAGCTGCTTCAAGAGATCGACGAACGTGATGTTGCTGACGACTTTGTTGAGCACGAGGCCCATCGCGCCTTGCTTCGAGTGCGCGCACAAAAACACGACCGCCTGCTCGAATTTGGGATCCGGCATGTTCGGCATGGCGATTAGTACCGTGCCCTCCAGGTACCCGCCGGTCGGCTTCTGTTCTTTTCTCTTGTTGCCGAACAATCCCATGGAATTATTCTAAACCGTTTCGTTAAGGACGGGAAGTCATGCCGTGCGCGCAACCGCTGGCGCAAAAGGCGAGGGGGTCACGGAAGATTTACCCCCGAACTGGCAAGAACACATGTAGCCCCGCCACCACCTTTCGCTAAATTCACAGGGCATGAAGATCGCGGTCAAACTAGCAGTTGTGCTTTCGTTCCTGTGGATGGCCACCGCCATCGCGGGCGAGGTCAGCCCATGGGCCGGAAAGGCGCCAGCCCAAAGCCGGCTGATTCTGGAATCGGCGCAGTACGTGGGCAAGGGAACCCAGCGTGCGGGCGTTCAAATCAAACTCGACCACGGCTGGTGGACCTATTGGCGCGCGCCGGGTGCCTCCGGCATGCCGCCGATGTTCGATTGGTCGGGTTCGGAAAACCTCGCCGATGAGCCTGAGATGATCTGGCCCATGCCTTTGCGTTCGGTCGCTTATGGCGAAGCCCTAAACCTCTACAAGAACGAGGTCGTCTTCCCGGTCGAGTTTCGTGCCGCCGACCCGGCCAAGCCGGTGCGGCTGCGCGTCAAGGTCACGTATGGCATCTGCCGCGACGTCTGTATCCCCAAGACAGCGGCGCACGACCTAGTCCTGCCACCCGCGGCAGGTCCGCTCAAAATGAACCCGGCAACGGCGCGTTTGATCGCGTCCTATGTCGGTCGCAGGCCGTCGCACGATCCGGCCGAGACCGGACTTCGGATTGCCGGCGTCGAGACGCAACTGGTCGGCGCGAAGCTCTATCTCTCGATTCAAGTGAAAGGGCTTCAGGCGCGCCGGTCGAGCCTGGTGCTCATTGAAGGTCCGGACCTCATCCGCGTCGCCGAAGTGAAAGCACGCAAGACCGGGGACGCAAAAACGAAGCTTCTGATGTTAAAACTTGGCAGCACAGAGAAGCTGCAGAATCTCTCCGGCAAGCGCATCCGCATCACGCTGATCGACGGCGACCGTGCCCTCGAACAAGTTTGGGTCGTCGGTTCACAGGCGAGCTCCCTCGTTGGCTTCGAGCTGACACCCGCGCCGCGCCGCCCCCTGGATCCGGCGGGTTCTTGGACCAAGGCACCGGGCCCCGGCGACGAATAGGCCGCCCGCTCTTTCCTCATCGCCTTAGATCGCCTAAATCCCTCGTCCGAAACCCAAAGAACAAAAGGCGAGAGACCCATGTCCATCAAAGTCGGCGACCGCATCCCCTCCGTCACGCTCATGCACATGACGGAAAAGGGCCCCGGCCCCATCACCACCGACGAACTCTTCGGCAAAAAGAAGGTCGTGCTGTTCGCCGTTCCCGGCGCCTACACGCCCACCTGCTCGGCGCGCCATCTGCCCGGCTACGTCGATCACGCCGCCGACTTCAAGAAGAAGGGCGTGGACGCGATCGTCTGCCTCTCCGTCAACGACGCGTTCGTCATGGGCGCGTGGGGCAAGGAACAGAACGCCGCCGGCAAGATCGACATGGTGGCCGACGGCAACGGCGATCTGACGAAAAAACTCGGCCTCGAAATGGACGCATCGAAGTTCGGCATGGGCGTCCGCAGCCAGCGTTACGCCGCCGTGATCGAAGACATGGTGGTCAAGAGCCTCGAAGTGGAAGAACCGGGCGCCTTCAAAGTCTCGAGCGCCGACCACATGCTGGGCGTTCTGTAAGCCTTTACGAAAAGTTTGAGGGCGCACCTGGCATCGCGTGCGCCCTTTTTCGTCTTTAGAAGCGGTGTCCGACCTTCAAGCCGAACGTGCGCGGCTGCGTCGGCACGTTGTAAGGTTGCGCGCCGCAGGTGCTGATCGCACATTCCGTGTAGCGGGCAACCAAGGCGCGCTCGTCGAACGCGTTGCTCAAGTAGAAATCGACGGTGAGCGGGCCTGTGTCGAACCCCGTCGACAGATCGACGAGGGTGTAGGACGGCAAGCGGCCGATGATCGCCGACTCCGCGAGGCGCAAGTCGATGCCTGTATCGCTCGAATAGACCAGTGCGCCCTGCGCGTAGCCTTCCCAGCCGAAGAAGTCGAACGTGTACCGTCCGACGAGGTTTGCCTTGAAGTCCGGCGTGACGGGCAACTCGTTTTCGGCTGCCGGGAAGCCGGGGCCGCCTGTGAAGCTGGTGCTCAGCAATGTCGCGGAACCGGTCAGCATGAAGTTCTCGCTGACCGCCCAAGCCATATCCGCCTCGATGCCCCTAATGTTTGCGTGACCCGCGTTTTGGATCTGCGTCAAGCCGTTCGCCCCGAGGAAGGAAAACTGGAAGTCCTGCCATTCCTCCAAGAAGACGGCACCATTGAACCGCAGCGAGCCGCCTGCCAGCATCGTCTTCCAGCCGATCTCATAGTTCGACATGAAGTCCGAGTCGTATGGCGGCAGCGTCCCGCGCCGGTTCACGCCACCCGGTCTGTAGCCCGTCGACCATGTAGCATACACCATCGCGTCGTCGTCGACCTTGTACGAGAGGTTGAGACGGTGGGTGTAGCCGTCCTCCTCCGTCAGTTTGTTGAGGTTTGTGCAAGGTGCATCGCGCGTATTGCCTGGCGCGAAGCACGACGCTTCGCCAAGCAACGGCACGCCGTAAGCGGCGCCAAACGCGGCCGAGAATCCGAAGAATCCCTCGAGCGAGTTCTCAGAGCGGAACAATCGCAACCCGCCGGTCGCCGTCACCCGGTCGCTTAGGTCGAACGAGACTTCGGTAAACACCGCCTTGTCCACGTCGATACGCTTTTGCGACGTCAGCCAGATCGTGTCGTCCAACGTCGTCACTTCGTGACCGTCGAAGAAGCCGTCCAGAATGTAACGTTGGTAGATGTCGTGCACTTGGCGTTGGAAGAAGGCACCGACTAGGAACCGGATCCTGCCGTCGTCCGGCGAGGCGATCCGCAGCTCGTGGCTTTCCTTCGTATAGCCGTCGCGGCCGATGATGCGCTGCGCCGGATTGATCAGTGTGCCGCCGGGGATCACGCCGTCGCTTGTGAAGTACGAGCCGTACCCCAAGAGCGTGTCGTAGAAGAATCCGTAGTCCGCATAGTCGAGCTGCGCGTCGACCGTGCGGTTGAGGTAGCCGGTGGCGTAGGTCACGTCGAGGTTTGAGACCTTGCCCTCGACCGTCAACGCCGCAAGATACCAACGATCGTGCGAGTTTTCCGGGAACCAGTGCGTCACCTCGAGGTCGCCGACCCCGGGATCGAACGCGAACACGCCGTTCGTCTTCTGGTCCTGCGCCATGATCGCCGGCGTGACCGTCCAGCTGTCGTCGAGTTCGATGCGCAACGCCGCCCGCGCGCCGTAGGTGTCGACATCGTTGTAGTCGTCTTTCACCCGATCGAAGTTGTCGTCGATGATACCGGACGCCGGATAAAGCCGTTGGCCAGGCGCGGTGGGCACATTGTCGATGTACCCGGCATCGTGCTGATTCCAGCCGACGATGCGGATCGCCGCGCTGTCGGAGAGCGGCACGTTGACGTAGCCCTCGACGCTGCCGCCGATCGAGCCGTGATCGACCGCATTGACCTCCGCGCTCACCGCGGCCGCGAATTCCGCAGTGTCGGGCTTGTTCGTGATGATGCGGATCGTGCCGGACTGCGAATTCGCGCCGTACAGCGTGCCTTGCGGACCAGACAGCGCTTCGATGCGCTCGATGTCGAAGGCGTGGATGTCGAGCGCGCCTTGAATTGTCGTGATTGGAATTTCGTCGACATACATACCGACGCTGGGCATCGGACCGGAGTGGTTTCGGTTCTCGCCGCTCGCCACGCCGCGCATATAAACGCCGACGAAACCAGGGCTCGTCGGCTGGATCGTCACGTTCGGCAGGAACTTCGCCATATCGGTGATGTCGGAGATGTTGAGCTCTTCGATCTTCTTCGTGCTCAAAACCTGTACGGCGGCCGGCACATCCTGCAGCGCTTGCGAACGCTTCTGCGCCGTGACCGTGATCTTCTCAATCTGACCTTTCGGAGTCTCGGTATTGGCGTCCTGCGCCAACACGGGCCCGACGCTGCTGAGCGCCGTTGTCGCCAAGAGCACGCTTGTCCACTTCAAGCGGCTGTTCATCGATATTCTCATTCTTGCCCCCTCGCTTCGTCTTGCGTTTCGTATCCGTCCATCGCCGGGCCGAGCGCTTTGCGCAGTGGACCAAGCCATTCCTTGTAGTTTTGCCATTGCTCGACGGCGTCGCTGAAGATCGGCTGACGCACCTGTTCCGAACTTGCCGTGCGCACCGCGCGTTGCGTCTCGTTGAAACGCAGACACGCGTCCTCGAACGGCAACCCGCAATAGGCGAGCAAGCCGCGAACTTCGCTTTCGGTGTCGCCGACCATGCGTTCGTACTGCACCCGGTGCACCCGCCCCGGCAGCACCTGGTCGAAATGCGCCATGAGTTCCGCATAGTCCCGGTAGTAGCGTCCGAGGTCGGTGAGGTCGTAGGAGAACGTCTGCCCCCGCGCGAAGTGCTGCTTGAACGCAGAGAAGCAGTTCGCCATCGGGTGGCGTCTCGCATCGATGATTTTCGCGTTCGGCAGGATCAGGTGAATCATGCCAATATGGGCGAAGTTGTTCGGCATCTTGTCGATGAAGAACGGCCGGCCGGTCTTCCGCTGCACGCGCGTCCGCGCGATGTACTCCTCGCCCAGGGCGCGCAAGTATTCGCGATCGAGCTCGCCCAACGTCTCCGGGTATCTCGACGTGTCCGTCTTCAGCTTTTGCTCGCCCAAAGCGCGCGCCAAATGCGAAAGATCGGGCAGTTCCATCGTCCCTTCGACTTGGCTGTGGCTCGACAATATCTGCTCGATCAGCGTCGACCCTGCCCGCGGCAACCCGACGACGAATATCGGGTCCGCGGCCACCGAGCCCGCACCCTCGCGTTCCGCGAAGAACGCGCGATTGAAAAGCGCCCTCGACCGTCGCACATGAGCGCTGGTTTCCTCCGCGTTGTAACCGGCTGCCTGGCGGCGAAGCGCGTTGCCCCGCGCGTAATGCGCAAAAGAAGTCGTGTAGTCGGCCGTGTCTTCAAATGCCTTGCCGAGCGAGAATTCGAGGTGATAGCGATCCTCGTCTCTAAGGTCGGCGCGCTGCAACGCCGCTTGCATCCTGTCGATCTCGCCCGGCGCAAAGCGAAACGTCTTGAGGTTCGCGAGACTCCAATAGGCCTCGCCGAACGCCGGCGCGAGTTCGATGCACCGCCGATAGGCGGCGATGCATTCGTTTTGCCGTCCCGTCGACCGCAAGGCGTGGCCATAGCTTAGCCAGACGCGCGCCTCACCGGGCAGGTCCTTGACGAGCTTTATGTAAAGCGGAATGGCCCGTTTGTATTCGCCGAGCCGCGCAAGCGTCGCCGCCATCAGATTGCGATAACCGAGGTTGCTCGGGTCATGCTCCAGCAGGCGTTCGATCTCACGCAGCGCATCCGACGCCTTCTGCTGGCGATAGAGGACAATCGCGTAGTTGTGTCGGGCAGCTTCGAAGCTCGGCGCCAATTCGAGTGCGCGCGCCAGCAATTTCTCCGCATCGCCGTAACGGCCGAGTCGCGCGCCAACTTCGGCCAGCATGCGGATGGCGGCCACGTCGGTCGGCGCCTGCTTCAAATGCTGGCGCAACAGTTGCTCGGCGACCGCAAGCTTGTTCTCCGACAGCGCGACCGCCGCCTCCATCAAGCGCGGATCGCTTGTCGATGCTTTGATGGCGTGCGCGTAGGCCAGGTCAGCCTCCGCCGTCTCTCCGGCAAGGGTTAACCGATCGCCGAACGCGCGATACGCGACGGCAAGCAAACGCTGCGCGACCGCTTGATTGGGAATGACCTTCAGAATTTCCAGGAGCTGCTCGACCGCGAGCTTGGGTTCGCGCACCAGCAGCCGCTGCGCCTGAGCCAGCGCAGTCACCAAGTTTCCGGAATGTCCCGCCACCGCGTGCCCCAACGCCGTGCTCCCCACAATCCCCAGGCGAATGTTCCGCACAGAATGGGAAACACGCAACAACCAAATGTGGCAGGGCGAACAGACCGGAACGTTACTCGCCCGTCAGGCGAGCTCTATGTGGCTCCTTACCTCCCGCAGTTGACACGGCGTCGGAATCGTTCGTCGGCAAATAAACGGAATACTCGAACCCGGATCCCGCGTTGAGCGTTGCCGTTACAAACCCGTTCCGCCGGTCCTGCACGTACTCGACATACGGTCGAAGCGAGTTCTTGAAGAACTTCACGTTGTCCGCAAACACAACCGACCCGCGCCTGAGCTTCGGGGTCAGCATCTTGAGGAGCGGGATGTAAGCGTCCTTCCAACCGTCCAGCAGCACCATGTCGATCGGCGCTTCGACGTCGGGCAGTGTCTCCATCGCGTTGCCGGTCCGAATCTCGACAAAGCGTTCAAGCCCCGCATCGACGAAGTTTTGCCGCGCGGTCATGACTTTGTTGGGCTCGAGTTCGGAAGTCACGACGACGCCGCCACCGTTGTCGCGCACGGCGGCCGCGAGATAGATCGTCGAAAACCCGAACGACGTGCCGAACTCGACGATGCGCCGTGCGTCGATCGCGCGCGCCGTGTTGTACATGAGCTCGCCCGCTTCGTACCCGACCTTGAGGTGGGCGTCTTTCAGCCAGGGTGTCACCGCTTCGAACCACGACTGCCCGCGCAACAATGCGGCGAGCCCGGTGGGGAACGCACGCAGCATGACAAACTTGTCGAGCTTCGATTCGCGGTGCAGCCGGTCCAGCGTGGCACCGACCTTCGGATCGGCCCGGATCCAAAGCGCCCCTGCGTTTCGTTGACCAGACATGGCCCGTCCCAAAAGAAAAGCCGACTGTGCCGACCGCGCTAACGCGGGGCAAGAGAATTGGCGGTTTGCAGCGTGCGAGCGACCTCCTAAACTGTCACGCAGAGTAGCGCCGGGGCCAGTACGTGTCGCCAGAGAACGAGACGCCTGAGGGGCAGGGCAGTGGGGCAGAACGCCCAGCGCGGCCGACCTCGCGCTTCGACGCCCCGGCGATCGC
>JBKJZU010000376.1:0-2638 GCA_046715015.1 Micropepsaceae bacterium | reverse complement strand
GAGCTACTGGCGCGCGGCGGGCCTTACGCGCAGCTTTGGAACCGGCAGGTCGGCGGGTTTATCGACGCGGCCTGAACGTTAAGGGTTGGCCTTTCTTCTGCTTCGCTTTGATTTCGGCGATCGTTGCTTCGATGGCGCGTAGGCGTTCGGGGCCGGTCGGGTGGGTTGCCGCGACCGATTTTGCCTTCATGGTTTCGTTCAGGCGCTTCCAGAAGCTTGCGGCCGCGTCGATGTCGTAGCCGGCGCGGGCCATGAAATAGAGGCCTGCGTAGTCGGCCTCCTTTTCGTATTGGACGGAGAACGGGCGGTTGATGGTCGCCGCCACGGCGGTGCCGATTGCCGATTTGGCGAACGCGTCAAGCAGCGTGCCGGGCGCGGGTTTCGCGCTCTTCACCAGTTCGAGATGGCGCAAGACGTTGTGCGCGAGTTCGTGGCCCAAAATGAGGGCCACTTCGTCGTCGGAGTTGGTCAGTTCGAAGAGGCCCGAGGTGATCGCCAGGACGTTTCCGTCGGCTGCCGCGTTGATGTCGGGGCTGCGCACGAGAAGCGTCGGAAATTCGCACACCGTGTCGGGCGTGATCGCGGCCTCGTTGCCGTCCTTCATTTTGAGCCGAACGACACCTTGCTTTGCGGCGGTCGCGGCGCGGGCGATGTAGCGTTCGGTGGCGCCTTTGCCTTCGCCGACCGGCTCGCCGTTTACGTGCGTGATGATCGCGCCTTTGCCGACGCCCACCGATGCGGCCGGGGCGCCGTCGACGGCGAGCGCCACGGTGACGGCGTTCGTGAGTTCGAAATCGCCCGCGAGACGTGCGCGATCTTCGGGGTTCTGAAAGTTCGCGAGCGACCAGACGACCAGGCCCATGTCGAGCTTCGTTTGCTTGCGCTCGGCGCAGTCGCTGGCCGCTGCCTTGCGCAAGCGGAAGCCCACGCGTTCGACGCGCGCGCGTTCGTCCATGTATTTGGCGAGGCCGCCGGTGACGCTGGGCGATGGGCGGCTGCTGGTGACGGGGGCCTCGCGTTCGGGCGTGGTCGTGCACGCGGCGAGGGCGAGGGCGGCGAGAAGCGAGAGTGCGGACCAACGTTGCGTCACGGGCTTAATCCAATTGGTACGTCAGCGACTTCAGGTAAGCGGTTTCGGGCAGATGAGGGTGCACCGGATGATCGCCGGCCGCACCTGCCGCTCGGATCAGGCGCGCCGTGCGGCCGGCGCGGGCGATTCCCAGAGCGGTTTCGGTCTGGAAGCGGACGGCGTCGATCGCATGGCTACAGGAGGCAACGCACAAGAACCCGCCTGGTGCCACCAATGTGGCGGCGAGGCGGGTCAATTTGCGGTAACCGCGGGCGCCAGATTCCAAGTCCTTCTTCGAACGCACGAACGGCGGCGGATCGCAGGCGACGACGTCGAAGCGTTCGCCGGCAGGGCCGATCTCTTCGAGTTCCTCCATCACGTCGCAGCGGCGGAACTCGGCTTTCTGCGTGAGGTCATGCGTGCGGGCGGTCTCGGTCGCGCCGTCGAGCGCGCTTTGCGAGGAGTCGAGCAGGACCGCCGACTTCGCGCCCGCTTTCAGCGCGCCGAGGCCGAGCGCGCCCAGATAGCAGAAGGCATCGAGGAGCGTGCCGCCTTTGGCGAGCGAGGTTAGGAACGCGCGGTTGTCGTGCTGATCGTGGAACCAGCCGGTTTTCTGGCCGTTGATCGGATCGAGCGTGTGGCGGATGCCCGCTTCTTCGACCGTGACGCCGGCTGCGAGATCGCCGTGCGCGATGCGGACGTCGTCTTTCAGGCCCTCATGCGCGCGCGAAGGCGAGTCGCTTTTGACGACAATGGCGCGCGGTTTGAATTCGCTCTTCAGGGCTTCGATCCAGTGCTCTTCCAGGGCGTCCATGCCTGCTGTGCCGGACTGCACGACGAAGACGTCGTTGAAGCGGTCGATCACGAGGCCGGGGCAGCCGTCCGCTTCGGCGTGGATCAGGCGATAATACGGTCCCTTGAACAGGCGCTCGCGTAGGGCTCTTGCGCGGTCGAAGCGGTCGCGGAAGAAGGCGGTGTCGATCGTGGCGCCCGGTTCGCGCGCCAGGATGCGGGCGGCGATCAGGCTGTGCGGGTTGAAGTAGGCGGTGGCAAGTGCTGCTTCGCGGGCGTCGATCAGGTCGACGAGGGAGCCCGGTTTTAGCGCCTTGGCCGCCCCACTCATGGCGATTTCGTTCGAATACGCCCACGGCGATCCTGATCGGATGCGCGCGTCGTGCTTCGGTTGGAGGCGGATCTTCGGGCGTGCCGTCACAGCATCGCCGCGAGCACGCGGTCCGGCGGTTTGTGGCCGTCGGCGAAGGTCTTGATATTGATGATGACCTTTTCGCCCATGTCGACGCGGCCTTCCATCGTGGCCGAACCCATATGCGGCAACAGAACGACGTTCTTCAGCTTCAGAAGCTTCGGATTGACCGCCGGTTCGTGCTCGAAGACGTCCAGGCCCGCCCCGGCCAATTCGTTCGCTTCCAGCAAGCGGGCGAGCGCGTTCTCGTCGATCACCTCGCCGCGTGCGGTGTTGACGATGTAAGCGGACGCTTTCATCAGTTTCAGACGGCGCGCAGAGAGCAGGTGATAGGTCGCCGGCGTGTGCGGGCAGTTGACGGAGAC
>JBKJZU010000375.1:0-8445 GCA_046715015.1 Micropepsaceae bacterium | reverse complement strand
GGCCAAGACGCCGCCGCGCACGCTGACGCCACAAACCGAACCCGCCGCCGATCCCGCAGCCGCGACGGTGCAAACCGGCCCCATCGAACAAGATGTTCCCGACAAACCCGGTGCACCCACCGGACCGCGCGTAACCGTCAGCGACCTTGCTGCGATCGACCCGGCAGGCGCCGGTCTGTTGAGCGCAGGGTCGGGCGGCTTCGCATCGAGTCTCTGGTCGGGAAGCGCGCGCCCGGCAATCGCAGTGCGCATTGCGCAATTACCAGCCGCGCCGAACTCGCCCGCGATGCAAAACCTGTTGAAGCGTGTGCTGCTGACGCAGGCGAATCCGCCTGCAGGCACGACACCGCCCGACGAACCTTCGTTTCTCGCGCAGCGTCTGCAAAGACTCGTCGCCAACGGCCTGATCGATGAGGCCGCGATGCTCGGTGCACAAAGCGCGCGCACCGATGCGTTCGCGCGCCAAGCGTGGGCCGAGGCGCTGTTGCTGCAAGGCCGCGACGGCGACGCCTGCGGCGATTCCACCTCGCCGCGCCAATCGTCGAACGATCCCTATTGGCTGAAGCTTCGCGCGTTCTGTTATCTCGCTCAGAAGGACGAGGCCGCCGCAGCCCTGACGTTGAACGTGATGCGCGAGCGCGGTGTGGAAGACGAAGCGTTCTTCACACTCGCCGATGTGATCACGAGCGGCGGTCCGGCCAACGTCGCAGCGTTGCCCGCGCCGTCGGGTCTTCATCTGGCCATGATGCGAAAGGCCGGCGCCTCCGTGCCCGCCCCCGTTGCAGGCTGGGTGCCCGCGACCCAGTTGCTCGCAAAGCACTTCACCGATCCCGTGGTTCGACTGGCCGCAGTCGAGCGCGCCGCTCTGGCGAGCCTCAATCCCATCGAAGAGCTGCGCGAAGCCTATCAGGCGGAGACGTTCACGCCCGATCAACTCGACGACCCCGAAGAATGGGCGCCAAAGCTTCCGCTCGCGCGCGCGAACGCACTTTACTTCCGCGCGATCGGCGCACGCACGGTACCGACCGCGCGCGCAGCAGCCTTCGCCGCAGCTTTGCAACGCGCCGAGTCGCAGAACCGCTTCACATTGTTCGCGACGCTGACAGCGGGGATCGCGCAGCAGATGGCACCGTCGCAAGGGACAACCTGGCTTGCGCCGAGCGTCACGCGCGCCCTGCTCTACGCGCGCCGCGACAAGGCAGCCGAACAATGGCTGACCGTTCTGAACTCGCCGACGGACACTGCCGCCGCGAACGCGCTGCAAGTTCAGCTGGGCCTCGTTCGCCCCTCAACCGAGAACCTCGCGCGCATGCCAAGTGCGCTTACCTGGCTCGGGCAGAACGCGCTCAAACCCGGCCCGTCGAAGGACTGGCTGATGGAACGCGCAACACGCGAGATCCCGCTGCTCGAAGCGCTCGGCTACGCGATCCCGCCGGACGCGCAATGGGCCGTCTCCGCGAATACGACGGGCGTCGTTCCTTCAGGTGCCGCGGCCGAAGCGCTGACCGCGATCGGCCGCAGCGCGCTCGACGGCCACCAAGGCGAAACGATTTTGAACGCGCTCGTGGCGCTGGGTCCGGGCGGTCCTTCGCGCGCGCAAGGCCAGACCGTCGCCCGCGTCGCCGAAGCGCTGATCACAGTGGGCCTGCGCGATGAAGCGCGTGCGCTCGCGATCGAGTCGGTGCTCGGCGCGCCCGTGCGCAAATCCCAATGACGGCCAAACCGGACGTCGGACTGCACCTATTAGAATCCTTCCTTGAAATGTTGAGCGCCGAGCGTGGTGCGGCCGTCCACACGCTCGACGCCTACCGCCGCGACCTGCTCGATTTCGCCGGCCACTTGCGCAACAAGAGCCGCACGTTCACGAATTCCTCCGCCGGTGATGTTCGCGATTACCTCGCCTCGCTCTCGGCGGCTGGCCTCAAGGCCTCGACCCAAGCGCGCCGCCTCTCCGCGTTGCGTCAGATGCACCGCTTCCTGCTCGATGAAGACATTCGCGCCGACGATCCGACCTCCGCCATCGAGTCGCCGAAGCGCGGCCGCCCGCTGCCCAAGGTCGTCACCGAAGCACAAACCCAAGCACTGATCGACGCCGCGGGATTGCTCGAAGGCCCGGAAGCGGTGCGCCTCCTCTGCATCGTCGAGCTGCTCTACGCGTCGGGCCTGCGCGTGTCGGAACTGGTGACCCTGCCGCTCGCGGCCGCAAGCGGCGAGAGGCGCATGCTTCTGGTCAAAGGCAAAGGCGGCAAGGAGCGCCTCGTTCCGCTCGGCGACCCGGCGCGCGAAGCGGTCAAAGCCTATTTGCAGGTTCGTCCGCGCTTCCTTCCGCAGTTGGAGCGCGCGCAACGCTTCTTATTTCCGTCACGCGGTGTGGAAGGCCACTTAACGCGCCGCCGCGTCGCGCAATTGCTGAAGGAGCTAGCGGTGAAGGCAGGCGTCGATCCGCGCAAACTCTCCCCGCACGTGTTACGCCATGCGTTTGCGAGCCATCTCGTCGCGCATGGCGCGGACCTGCGCAGCGTGCAGCAGCTGTTGGGTCATGCCGATATAGCGACCACACAGATTTACACCCACGTTCAGGATGAACGGTTAAGACGTCTGGTGGCGGAAAAGCACCCTTTGGCCGTTCGTCGCAAGCGTTGACTGTGCAGAGGGGGAGGCATAGCTTCCCGGCCTCTTTTGAGGGGGCCCGACGTCGCGATTCCAAAGACGGGGCATTCACATGAGTTTCACGACAGTCGAAACCGTTCCGCCGCGCCCCAACAGGTCGCAGCTCTTCGTTCCGGGCGTACGTCCCGCGTTGTTCGAGAAAGCGGCGCAGAGCGACGCCGATGTCATCTGCCTTGATCTCGAAGACAGCGTCGCGCCAGCCGACAAGCCGCAAGCGCGCACAAACATCATTCAAGCGCTGAAGACGCAAGACTTCGGGCAGAAGTCGATATCGGTCCGGATCAACGGCCTCGACACGCACTTTTGCTACCGCGACGTCGTCGACATTGTGGAGCAGGCGGGCGAGCGCCTCGACCTCATCATGATCCCGAAGGTGGGCGTCGCCGCGGACGTCTACGCAATCGACATGCTGATCTCGCAGATCGAAGCCGGCATCGGCCGCAAAAAGAAGATCAAACTCGAAGTCATCATCGAAAGCGTCTTAGGGCTGAACAACATCGACGCGATCGCGGGCGCCTCAAAGCGCCTGGAGTCGCTGCACTTCGGGTCCGCCGACTATGCCGCCTCCGCCGGCATGCGCACGACGAACATCGGCGGCCCGAACAAGGACTATGTCGTCCTCACCGACAAAGACGAAGCGGGCAAGCGCGACCAACATTGGTCCGACCTCTGGCACTACGCGACTGTTCGCATGGTGGCCGCTGCCCGCGCACACGGCCTCCGTCCCATCGACGGTCCATTCGGTGACTATTCCGACGAAGCAGGTTTTATCGCGCAAGCGCAGCGCACGGCGGTCTTGGGCTGCGAAGGCAAGTGGGCGATCCATCCCAGTCAGGTCGCGCTCGCGAACCGTGTGTTCACGCCGCCGGCGGAAGAAGTGAAGCGCGCCGAGGCTATTCTCGCCGCCATGAAGGAAGGGGCAGCAAAAGGCATGGGCGCCGTCGCACTCAACGGAAAGCTGATCGACCTCGCCTCGATCCGCCAGGCCGAAGTGATTGTGCGCCAGATGCAGATGATCCGCGAGCGAACGAAGAACTGACGCGGCCTTCCCGCGAGCGCGCTCATGGACACCACCGTCACCGACCCGAAAGCACAAACCGCGCGTCAACGCACCCTTGCGTTGGCGGCCCTCGGCATTGTGTTCGGCGCCATCGGCACCAGCCCGCTCTACATGATGCGCGAAACGTTCACCGGCGGCATGGACCTGAACGAAACGTCGGTCTATGGCGTACTGTCGCTCGCCGTTTGGTCGCTCGTCATAATCGTGACGCTGAAATACTGCGTCTTCATCATGCGCGCGGACAACAAAGGCGAGGGCGGCGTTCTATCGCTCGCCTCGCTAGCGCTCAGGACCGGTCACGCCGCGCCGCGCCGCCGACGCATCATCTGGTTGTTGGCGCTAACGGGGCTCTCGCTCTTCTACGGCGACGCGCTGATCACGCCATCCGTGTCGGTGCTCTCCGCCGTCGAAGGCTTGCGCGTCGCAACCGACGCGTTCGATCATGTCGTTGTGCCGCTGGCGACTGTCATTTTGGTTGCACTCTTCATGTTCCAAAGCCGAGGCACGGCGGGCGTCGGCCGCCTTTTTGGCCCGATCATGGTGCTGTGGTTCCTGACGTTGGGAACGTTGGGCTTGATCGAAATCCTCGAACGCCCGGCGATCCTAAGCGCCATCTGGCCCGGCTACGCGATCGACCTCATCATCGCCAAACCCTGGATCACGTTCGTGGCCTTAGGCGCGATCGTCCTCTGCGTGACGGGCGCCGAGGCCCTCTACGCCGACATGGGCCATTTCGGCCGCGGCCCCATTCGCGCCGCCTGGGCCGGCGTCTCGATCTGTTTGGTGCTGAACTATTTCGGCCAAGGCGCGCTGCTCCTGTCCGATCCCTCTGCGATCAAGAACCCGTTCTATCGCCTCGCCCCCGACTGGGCGCTCTACCCGATGGTGCTCCTCGCGACCTGCGCGACCGTCATCGCTTCGCAAGCCGTCATCTCCGGCGTCTTCTCGCTGACCCGCCAGGCGATCCAACTCGGCTACCTGCCGCGCATGGACATCCGCCACACCTCGGCGACCGAGATGGGACAAATCTACATCCCGCAGATCAACTATCTGCTCATGGCTGGAGTCGCGATCGTCGTGATCTCCTTCCAGAACTCAAGCGCCCTGACCCACGCCTACGGACTCGCCGTCACCGGCGCGATGATAATCGACGGGCTGCTCGCGGCGATCGTCGCGCGCTGGCTGTGGGGCTGGAATCGCTGGCTCGCCTATTCTGTGTTCGGCGCGTTCTTCCTCGTCGACCTGATGTTCTTAGGGTCGAACATGTTGAAAATTCCGACAGGCGGCTGGTTCCCGATCGTGGCCGCAGCGGCAGCGCTCGCCGCTTTCATGGTCTGGAACCGCGGCCGCGAAATTCTGGTGACGAAGCTCTACCGCGACGCGATGCCGATCCGAGAGTTCTTGGAACACTGGGACCGCACGACGGAACGCGTCAGAGGCACGGCGGTCTTCATGACTTCGAACCCCGCCGTGATTCCGACCGCGTTCTTGCACAACTTGAAGCACAACCACGTCGTCCACGAGCGCGTCGTCATCATGAAGGTCGACGTCAAAGACTTCCCGCGCGTCGCCGACGCCAATCGCATCGAGGTCGAAAAGCTGGGCAAAGGCTTCCACCAAGTCATCGTGCATTACGGCTTCATGGAGCGTCCGGACGTGCCCCGCGCGCTCGAACTCTGCCGTCAGTTCGGCCTTTCGTTCGATCTGATGCAAACGACGTTCTTCTTGGGGCGCGAAACGCTGATCCCCGCTCGCCGTTCCGAACTCCGCCGCTGGCAAGCCGCACTCTTCATCGCCATGCAGGCAACCGCGCTCTCCGCCACCCGCTTCTTCCGCATCCCGGCGAACCGCGTCGTCGAAATGGGCACCCAGGTCGAGATCTAGCGGCCTCCCTTCCGGCTTCAGCGTCGGTGTGATTAAGTCCCTGCGACTCTGAGGGGGCTCTGCCATGAACATGATCGCCGTCGCCGGTATCTTCATCACGATCGTGACTGCGATCCCGGTGCTGCTGCAGATCCGGCGCCACCCCAAGGGCCTCTTCATTCTCTTCTTCGCCGAGATGTGGGAGCGCTTCTCGTTCTACGGCATGCGCGGCCTCTTGATCTTCTATCTGACGCAGCACTTCCTGTTCGACGACACGTTCGCAAACGGTCAGTTCGGAACCTACAGCGCGCTGGTTTACCTTTTGCCGCTCTTGGGTGGTTTCCTTGCGGATCACTACCTCGGCACCCGCAAGGCGGTCGCGTTCGGCGCGCTACTGCTGGTCGCGGGCCACGGCACGATGGCGATCGAGGGCGAGCCGGCGAAGCAAATCCTGACCTACCAAGGTCAAGAATACACGTTCGACGTCGAAGGGCGCGGCAACTCCCGTCAGGTCAATCTGATTGTCGATGGCAACAAATATGCGATCGGCGCGACCAGCGGCGGCGATCTGGAGATCAAAGAACTTGTCGCAGGCGGCGCGCTCCCCGCGGTCCTGCCGAAGGGCTCTTACGAACTCACGGTCAAGGACCGCGATCCGTTCTACGTCGCGGTCTTTTACCTTGCGCTCTCGTTGATCGCGATGGGCGTCGGCTTTCTGAAGCCGAACATCTCCTCGCTCGTCGGCCAACTCTATCCGCAAGCAGACCCACGTCGGGATTCCGGCTTCACGCTGTTCTACTACGGCATCAATCTGGGTTCTTTCTGGGCCGCCATTCTGTGCGGTTGGCTCGGCCAGGAAGTCGGCTGGTGGGCAGGCTTCGGTCTGGCGAGCATCGGCATGCTCGCGGGTTACGTCGTCTTCGTGCTTGGCAAGCCGCTCCTTGAAGGCCACGGCGAACCGCCCAACCCGGTGAAACTCGCAAGCCGCGTGGCGGGTGTAAAGCTGGAGTGGTTGATCTACCTCGCCGTTCTGGCCTCCGTCGGCATCGTTTGGTTGCTCATCCAGCGTTTCGAAATCGTGGGTTACGCGCTCGGTGCCGGCTCCGTCGCGGTCCTCGGCTATCTGTTCTATTTCATGATGACGCAGTGCACGCGCGCTGAGGCGCAACGGATGATCTTGGCCCTCACGCTGATCGCATTCTCCATCGCCTACTTCACGCTGTTCAACCAAGCAGGCTCATCGCTAAACCAATTCGCACAGCGCAACACCGAACTCAGCCTGTTCGGCTATGCCATGACGCCGGCCCAGACGCAGTCGTTCAACTCGGGCTTCATCCTGATCTTGGCGCCGATCTTCGCGGGCCTCTGGGCCTATCTTGAGCCGCGGCGACTCGATCCGAACGCGCCGGCAAAATTCGGCCTCGCGATGCTGCAAATCGCAGCCGGCTTCGGTGTGCTGGTGTGGGGTGCCGAAAACTTCGCAAGCCCCGAATATCGCGTGCCGATGATTTTCCTCGTCGGCATGTACTTCCTGCATACGACCGGAGAACTCTTCCTCTCACCGGTGGGCTTGTCGCAAATGACACGGCTCTCGCCCGCAGCGACCGTCGCGACGATCATGGCAACCTGGTTCCTAGGGTCCGCCTGGGCGGGCCTCTTCGCGGCCCTCATCGCACGGCTGACCGCTGCACAGACTGTGGCCGGCCAGGTGCTCGATCCCGCGGCCGCATTGCAAAACTACATTGGCGTGTTCACGAACGTCGCGATCTGGGGCGCCGGTATCGGCATCGCCGTCCTGCTCGTCGCGCCGTTGCTGGGCCGTCTCGACAGGGCCGCAGATGAAGAACCAAAGGCGGCCAAGCCGGCACCTGCCGAATAGTCAGTGCAGCTTCAGGTGCGCAAGCTTCTCGGGATTGCGCACGATGTAGATGGCACCGATCAGGTCGCCATCGACGTCCAGCTGCGCGACGGTTTCGAAACCTTGGCCGTCGACGAACCAAACCGACGGCACGCCGTTCACAGCGATGAATTTCATCTCGCGCGGGCCGCCTTTGGCGCCCGCAAGATGGAGAATCAATTGCGCGACTTCAGCCGGCGCATTCACGACCCGCAGGGCGGCTGGCGCCTTGCCGCCGCCGTCGCTGACGAAGCGCACGTCGCTTTTCATCAGCGCGACAAGCCGTGATGTGTCGTTCGCCGCGACGGCAGAAAGGAACTCCGTCATCAAACGCTGATGCGCATCCGCCGCCGCGCGAAACCGCGGTCGCTCCGCGCGCACGCGCTCTCTGGCCCGCGATATCAACTGGCGAACGGCCGGCTCGTTCTTGCCGAGCGCCGCCGCGATCTCAGCATAAGAACTGTCGAACGCCTCGCGCAGGATGAACGCCGCGCGCTCCTCCGGTCCCAACCGTTCCAACACGACCATCAACCCAAGCGACAAATCGTCCGCGAATGATTCCATCTCCGCCTCGCGCCGTTCGCCGCCTTCCATCGTGAGAATGGGTTCGGGCAGCCAAGGTCCGACATAGACCTCGCGCGATGCCTTCGCGCGCCGCATCCGGTCCAAACACAAGCGCACGGTCACTGTGGTCAGCCATGCCGCAGGCGTCTCGATCGCAGCGTGGTCGGCCGCCTGCCAACGCAGATACGCGTCCTGCACGGCGTCTTCCGCTTCCAACCATCGCCCCAACATCCGGTAGGCGACGTTGGTTAGCCGCTTGCGCTCGCCTTCAAAGTCCGCAACCGCGTTCATGCCGCCTTCGCCGTCAACGTCACGCGATCGTTCACGACCACGCGCTCGCACGCGTGCGCAAAGCCCAGCCCGCGCTTCAGCCCGGGATAGAACCGCGCGG
>JBKJZU010000374.1:0-3594 GCA_046715015.1 Micropepsaceae bacterium | reverse complement strand
CGACAAGGCCGACGCACGCGCAGTCGCGCTCGCAAAAGGCGCGGCCGCGAAAGACGAAGCGGCATTGCACATGCGCTTGCGCGACCCGTTCCAATCGGCGGGCTCGGGCATTCCCATATTCCGCGCGCGATTGGGAAGCGGCGCGGCATGCGTGAAGGAACGCAACGCCGTGACGCGCTTTTCCGCCCGCTTCTTGAACTGAAATTCAGCGCTCGAGATAAATCGCGGCGTCGTGGTAGTCGAGGATCACGCGTCTGCCGGCCATCAAGTCGGCGCCGATGAAGATCGTGGGGCCGTCGTCGAGCCCGATCTGTTCGAACACATGCATGCGCACAATCAGCACACGCCTGTCCGACCATGACACCGGGCCGATCACGAGCCGCCGGAAGTTCAAGGACTCAGCGTCGCCGCGTTGCTGAACCGCATCGACGATCTTGCTCACGATGTTGCGCGCGATGATTTTTGGCCCGCGCTGCGTTTGTCGTGCCAGCGCCGAATTGGCGACGGTTAAGGCCGCTCCTGAGTCATAGACGAACGACGTCGTGACGTTGTCGACTCGCCCGGTGACGACGATGAACCCCGAGCTGTTCACCGTGCCGCCGACGCGCTCGAATCCTGGCGGCCGAACGACCGTGCGGTCCGGATAGAGCGTCAGCAGCCGGCGACCGGGATCAAGATCGACCGTAAAGTTCGACAGAAAATCGGCCCCCAAAATCCCGGCGGCGCCGAGCGACCTCGGAAGGTCCATCACCACCGTATCCACGCGTTCGACGATCACCCCAGCCGTCGCGATCTCTTTGACCAGGTGAAACTGCGACTGCACGGCTCCGGCCGCGGTTACAACGGAGAGTGTGTCGCCGCCGTTCGAGGGAATGCGAAGCCGGTCGCGCAGTTGCGGTGTCAGCACCGTATGGCTGGTCGCCGTGTCGACCAGAAACGGAAACATGCCATAGCCGTTGATCGCGACCATGACGCCGGGCCGCCCGTTCGCAAGACGGATCAGCGGCTGCGATCCATAGGGCTTCGGCTCCGCCTGCGCCGTGCCGAGTGCCAGCAACACGCAAAGCCAGACAAGCAGGCTTAATCGTAGAATCGGTCGCAAACTGTCGCCTCGCGCAGTTCGCACGAACCATAGCACGGCGCGACACGGCCTACGCCGCGATGTCACGCGCCTGTGATCACTTCGTCAGAAACGGACGGCCGTGCAGCATGATCGGGCGGCACTTCTCGCGGCCGCACGACCTTGACCACCCGCGCCTCCGCAAACGCGTCGCGCGCGAGCGAGACGGTCGACCCCAAACTCGCATCGTGACTGGCGTCGGCCAGCGTCAAGCTGAAATCCATGACAGTGGATAGCGACCGGCGTGCACGCAAATTGGCCTGCGCGGCGGTCAGCCTGTGTTCGAGCAGCCGGTATGCCCGCGCGATCTTCTTCAGTTCGGGATAGTCCTCGCCGAGCTCGCGGGTCTCCCGGTCGCAGATGTACGAGGTGGCAGTATAGAGCGTGCGTGGGGTGGGGGAGGGTGCTGCAGCAGGCGTAGAAGACATGCGTGAGTGTCTCCTCGATATTGGCAGATAATATAAGTGATAATCATCGCGCTGTCAAGCAAAAAATGTCGAGCTCTCGACGGCATCCAGGAAATATAAGGAGAGTATCGTGATGACGCGCAGTGACCCTGTTGTGGCAATCGCGGCCGCCATATCGAGGATATAAGTCAGGATAAAATAATTCTGTTGACTTTTCCGGCGATTTCGGCGATATTCGGCGTCAATTCTCCCTACTGGTGGAAATCTGCCCGGGCGCGAAAGCGGCCCGGGCTTTTCGTTTTGGAGCGAAGGCAATGACCGATGAAACCGCGCGCTTGCGCAAGACGCTCGCGGCGCAACTGGTCGCGGCACTCGCCGGCGATTTCGACCGCAAAGGCGCCGAAGCGGTCGAGCGCCTGCGCGACAAGGATCCCTCAGCCTATCTGCGCGCGGTCACCGCCCTGACCGCCGACGCGCCGTCCCCCGAAGCAACATGGAACCAGGTCACCGATGAGCAACTCAAAGCAGCCTTGGCCTTCGTTCGAGACGCTCTCGGCGCTCGAGAAGACATTGACGGTGGAGCAGGAGCGGCGCCTGAGCACGAACAAGCTCGCGCGCTATCGTCCGTACCCGAAACAGAAGCTGTTTCATGACCTGAGTTCTGCCGCGGGCGAACGCCTGCTCCGCGCGGGCAATCAACAGGGCAAGACGCACGCCGGCGCCATGGAAATGGCGGTCCACCTGACGGGTCGCTATCCCGATTGGTGGCAAGGCCGCCGCTTCGGCCACATGATCGACGCCTGGGCCGCTTGCGACACCGGTGAGACCACGCGCGACAACCCGCAACGCGCGTTGCTGGGCCCTGTCGCGCATTGGGGCACGGGCGCGATCCCGGCCGACGCGCTGGGCGACGTGAAGCGCGGCCGCGGCGTCGCCGATCTCGTCGACACCGTCTTGGTGCGTCACGTATCGGGCGGCTTCTCGCGCCTCGGTTTCAAGCGCTACGATCAGGGCCGCGAATCCTGGCAGGGCACGGCCAAGCACGTCATCTGGTGCGATGAGGAACCGCCGGCCGACATCTACGGCGAGGCGTTGGCTCGCCTCGTCGCGACGCGCGGCATCATCTACACGACCTTCACGCCGCTCAAAGGCCTGAGCGAGGTGGTGGCCCGCTTGATGCGCGGCGGCGACGGCATCGCCGACGTCAACATGACGATCGAAGATGCCGAACATATCGCCCCAGACGAACGCGCGCGCATCGTGGCCGCGTTTCCCGAGCACGAACGCGATGCCCGCGCCCACGGTGTGCCGATCTTGGGCTCGGGCCGCGTGTTCCCGATCGCCGAAAGCGAAATCCGCGTCGATGCGTTCGACGTGCCGTCGCATTGGGCTCTGATCGGCGCTATGGACTTCGGCTGGGATCACCCGTTTGCAGCGGTGAAGATCGCCTGGGACCGCGACGCGGACTGCGTCTACGTGACGAACGCCTACCGCGTGCGCGAGCAAACGCCCGTCGTTCACGCCGCCGCGCTAAGGCCCTGGGGCTCACGTTTCAAATGGGCCTGGCCGCACGACGGGATGCAGCATGACAAAGGTTCCGGCGACACGTTGGCGGCGCAGTACCGCGCGCAAGGCCTGAACATGCTCCGCGCGCACGCGACGCACAGCGATGGCGGCTTTGGCCTTGAAGCCGGCGTCATGGCAATGCTCGACCGTATGAAGACGGGTCGCCTGAAAGTCTTCGCCCACCTCGGCGAATGGTTCGAAGAGTTCCGCCTCTACCACCGCAAAGACGGGCTCATCGTCAAGGAACGCGACGACCTACTCTCCGCAACCCGCATCGCCCTCATGATGCTCCGCGCCGCAGCCAGCCCCGAAGACATCCGCGCCGCGCCAACCACCGCCGACGGCGACTACGACCCGCTAAGCACTGTCCCAATGAGGGGACGCTGGCATGGCGATTACGACCCGCTGCGCTGATGCGAGCTGTGGCGCTGGTGGTTCTCCCCTCTCCCGCCCGTGGGCGGGGCGAGGGGAGAGCGCATGCGATGGGAAAATGCTCTAGAA
>JBKJZU010000373.1:0-12596 GCA_046715015.1 Micropepsaceae bacterium | reverse complement strand
TACATCGCCGATACGAAATTCGGGAAAAACAAATTCGTGGTCACGTTGCAAGGCCCCTGCCGCGCGTTGGACCAGCCGGACAATCCCTACACCGTGCGCCTCTACAGCACCGGTGAATGCTTTGATCGCGACGATGCGTTGGTGTTCCGCTTCGGCCAAGTCTGCTTCGTCGACAGCGTGGCGGCGGCCCCGGCACCCGCGGGCTAAGCGAGGATAAATTTCTTGCAGTCGACGCGCCGGAGCGATCATCGCCCCGGCGCTTTTCTTCGCCTACGAATTCCACCACTTCTGCCAGGCATCGTAACTGAACCACGAACCAAGCCACGACCAGAAGCCGCCTTCCGACGTCTGCCCGTCGCCACTGGCGGTCTCGCCCGATTTCTCGGTGATGTCGAGCCAGCGCGTGCGGTTCACGCCGCGCACGGACTCTTCCCAATTGCGCACGCGCGCCCGAACCAGCGGCCTGATGAATTGGTAGAACGACGGTGCAACGGCGACATCGTTGATTAGCATGCCCGCCGCTTGGCCCAGCAGCTTGCCGCGCGCGACGGCGTCCTTCTCGTTCTCGGCCTGGGTCATCAACGCGTCGAAGGCGGGGTTGTTGTAGCCCGGGTAGTTCAACTGCTTCGTCGAGCTTTGGAACAAGAACAACACGCTCTGCGCGTCGTTGTAGTCGAACACCCAGCCCGCTTCGCCGATGTCAAATTGCGCCGTCTTCAGGTTGTCGTAGTGAACGGCGAAGTCTTTCGCCACGAGTTCGACATCGACGCCGATCTGCTTCCACATCGCCTGCATCGCAATCGCGTTGCGCTTCGTGTCCGGCCGGTTGATGAAGCTGTAGGTCAGCTTCAGCGGTTTGGCGGGGCCGAAGCCCGCGGCTTGAAGCAGCGCTTTCGCTTCGGTCCGCCGCTCGTCCATCGACTTGCCCGACCAAGGAACCTTCGCCGAGAGGTCGACATTCGCCATGCCTGGCGGCAGCACGCTCTCCGCAACGAGCCCGTGCACGCCGAAGTAGACTTCTTTCTGGATCGTCGCCCGGTCGATCGCAAGGCCAAGCGCCAGCCGCACGCGCCGGTCGTTGAGCGGCGCCTTGCGCATGTTGAACACGGTGTAGAGCACGCGAAGGCCCGTGTACTTCTTCGTCTCGTTCGGGATGTTCGCAAGCAGCCACTTGTTTTCGGCGAGCGGCCAACGGTCGACCGTGTCGAGCTCGCCCGCGCGATACCGCTTCAACGCCGCCATCTCGTCCGTCGTCGGGTAGAAAAAGACCTCGTCGATCTTCACGCTCGCCGCGTCGTAGAAGTGCGGATTGCGGACAAGCTTGATGCGGTCGAACGGCCGCCGTTCTGCGAGCATATAGGCGCCGTTCGAAACCATCACGCCGGCCTTCGTCCAATCCGACCCTTTGGCTTCGATGACATGCTTGGGCAACGGAAAGCACGAATAGTGCGTCATCATCTCAGGCAAGTACGGCGCCGGATGGCCAAGCTGGATGACGAACGTCTTGGGGTTCGGCGCACTGACGCCGAGATCGGTGACCGGAAGCGCCCCTTTGTTCACTTGCTCCGCGTTTTTGATCGGATAGAGGATGCTCGCATATTCCGACGCCGTCTTCGGATCCAGAATGCGCCGGTAGGCGAACACGAAATCTTCCGCCGTCACTGGCTTCCCGTCGGACCACTTGTGATCGCGGATCGTGAACGTCCACGTCAGCCCGTCGTCGGACGTTTCAACTTTTTCCGCGGAACCGAGGATCGGGTTTCCTTTCATGTCCTCCGTATAGAGGCCGATGAAGAGGTCGCCCAAAATCTGGTTCTCGGGATCGCCCGAGGCTTGATGCGGGTCGAGGCCCTTGGGCTCCGCGCCGTTCCCGCGGTTCAAAACCTTCGCGGCCGACGCGGGCATCGCCATCGCCAAACAAACCGCCACCACGCCGATAAGCCGGATGAACCAGCTGAAAGAGTTTCTCGTCATAACCATCTCCCCGCGCTTCACGAGTTCCACCACTTCGACCAGGCGTCGGAACTGAACCACGAGGCCAGCCACGACCAGAACCCGCCCTCGGACGCTTGAACACCGCCATCGTTTCCGCTCGCGGTGCCGGAGGGCCCGGGCTTGTCGCCGATATCCATCCAGCGTGACCGGAAGATCGTGCGCGGGTTTTCAACGAAGCCCAGCACATAAGGCTTCACCAACGAACGTTGATACTGGTGGAACATCGGTGCCGCCGGCAAATCTCGCATGAGCAGCGCGTTTGCTTGGCCCAACAGCTTCCCGCGCTTGGCACCGTCCGGTTCCGCATCAGCGCTCTTCATCAACTGATCGAACTCCGGATTTTTGTACCCGGGATAGTTCTGTTGCTCGGTCGAGGTCTCGAAAAGGTAGAGGATGTTCTTCGCGTCGCTGTAGTCGAACACCCAGGCCGCATTGGCAGCCTCATAGCTTTTCGTCTTCAGCACGTCGTAGTGAACTTTCGGCTCGGCCGCCATCAGTTCCATCGTGACGCCGATCTTGTGCATCATTTCCTGGATCGCAATGGCCGACCGCTTCGCATCCGGAAAGCCGATGAAGTTGTAGGTGAACTTCAATGGCTTGTTCGGGCCATAACCGGCGGCCGCCAGAAGTTTCTTGGCTTCTTCGATCCGCGCGGGCATCGGCGTCTTAGCATAAGGCACCTCGGCCGAATACTCGACGCCCGCAAGACCCGGCGGTAAGAACGAGAACGCTTCTTTGCCGTAAGCGCCGAAGAACACCTCGTTCCCGATACGCTGCCGGTCGACCGCCAGCGCGATCGCCTTGCGCACCCGTATATCGTTGAACGGCTTCCTGGTCATGTTGAAGGTCGTGTAGGTGACCGACAAATAGACGAAGCTGCGCGCCTCGTTGGGAATGTGTTGCTTCAGCCACTTCTGTTCGGTCAGCGGCCAACGCTCCTGCAGGTCGAGTTCGCCGGCGCGGTAGCGGCGCAGCGCGGTGAGATCGTCTTCGATCGGAAGGTAGGTGACGCGATCGAGTTTCACGTTCGCCACGTCGTAGAACTTCGGGTTTTTGATCAGTGTGATGTGATCGTGCGGCCGCCATTCCAACAGCATGAACGGACCGTTCGACACGATCTTGCCGGGCTTCACCCAATCGCTCTGGTATTTCTCGACGACATGCTGCGGCAGCGCAAAGGTCGTGTAGTGCGTCAACAGCTGCGGCAGATACGGCGCCGGATTTTCAAGATCGATGATCAGTGTCGCGGCGTCAGGCGCTGCGACACCAAGTTGATCGACCGGCAACTCGCCACTGCTGATCTTCATCGCGTTCTTGATCGGGTAAAGGATCTCGCGGTACTCGGCCGCGAACTTCGGGTCGAGAATCCGCTTCATCGCAAAAACGAAATCGGAGGCGACCACCGGCTTCCCGTCCGACCACGTGTGCGGACGGATATGAAACGTCCAGCGCAAACCGTCCGGCGACGTCTTCGCATCGTCCGCGGCACCCAAGATCGGCTCCGCGTCCGCGCCCTCGGTGTAAAGGCCGAGCATCATGTCGCCGATGATGTTGTTCTCCCACGTCCCCGTCGCGCGATGCGGATCGAGGCTCTTGGGTTCGCCCGCATTGCCGCGAATGAGTTCCTTTGCCGCGTTCGCCATCGGCGCAAACGCAAGAACGGCGAAAAGGATCAAGAAGCTGAGCCAAACCCAAAGGTGGCGCAGGTCATTCTTCTGCGCACGGGCGCGGGCGACCGCGCGATGTGATCGGTTCATGCTCAATCGTCTCCCTGTATTCCACCCCTTCAGCGAAAGCCTGGGGCTTTGTTTGTGAACAGCATCTGAACCGCCGCCGGCGGCCAGAATCTGCGATTTCGCCCAGCCCACTAAAATCCAGTTGGGCTGTGCGGCGAAAGTCATATAGCTATACTACGGTGGGGATTGGGGCATTGGCGAGAGTGGGGTGACCTGCGGCGCGGCGTCTCGGTCACGTTGTTGCGAGGGTGATATGAGAATCTTTTGGCTTGTTTCTGCCGCTCTGCTGGCTGTTGCGCCGGCCCATGCCGACCAGACCCGGGAGGCTCTCTCCGAGTTCGCGAAGTGCTCGTCCATTTCGTCGGTGATTGAGCGCTTGCAGTGCTACGACAATGCGGCCATCGCGGCGAAAATGGCGCTGGCCGCACCGCCCTCCGCGCAGCAACAAGCTTCCGTCCAAACCGAGGAAGCGGAAAGCGGCGGCGTCCTTTCGTGGTTCGGCTTGAGCGAT
Source organism: Micropepsaceae bacterium (assembly GCA_046715015.1). Classification (GTDB taxonomy): domain Bacteria; phylum Pseudomonadota; class Alphaproteobacteria; order Micropepsales; family Micropepsaceae; genus SZUA-430. Next base: position 8,354 of record JBKJZU010000373.1, on the reverse strand, counting down.
AGCAAACCGGCGAAGAAGACCGAAGATTTTGGCCGTCCGCCGCCGCGCGCCGACGAGCCGAAAGAAGTCACTCAGATCTCTGCGCGCGTATCGAAGTTCTCCCGTACCGGTCTCGGCCGCGCGATCTTCACGCTCGACAACGGTCAAGTTTGGACGCAAATCGAAGGCGATTCGATTGAAGTGCGCGACGCGCACGATGGCGACGAGGTGACCGTCGAAAAGGCGTTCTTCGGCAGCTACTCGTTGGTCTTCAAAGAACGCAAAGGCCTTATCAAAGTCCGCCGCACGAAGTAAGCTGGCAGCTTACGAAGGGAAGTGGCAGGCCACCATATGGTCGGCCGCACCGCCGCGAGATTCCAACGCCGGCACTTCCTTTGCGCACTTGACCTGCGCGATCGGACAGCGCGTGCGGAACACGCAACCTGATGGCGGATTGAGCGGCGAGGGCAAGTCGCCCTCGAGCAGGATGCGCTTCTTCGCGCGCTCGACCGCGGGATCGGGGATCGGCGCAGCCGACAGCAGCGCTTGTGTGTAGGGGTGACGGGGCTTCGTCAGCAACACGCTGGCTTCCGCAAGCTCCATCACTTTCCCAAGGTAAAGCACCAACACCCGGTGACTGACGTGCCGCACGACCGCAAGGTCGTGGCTGATGAACATCAGCGCGACGCCGGTCGCCTTCTGCAAGTCGGCCAACAGGTTGATGATCTGCGCGCGGATCGATACGTCGAGCGACGACACGGGCTCGTCAGCCACGATCAGTTTCGGCTTCAGGATCATCGCCCGTGCGATACCGATGCGCTGGTTCTGACCGCCTGAGAATTCGTGCGGATAGCGATTGACCATCTGCGGCAACAAGCCGACCTGCCGCATGATCTCTTGGACGCGTTTCTTGCGTTCGTCGGCGCTGAGCCCCGGCTCGAACGTGTCCAGTGGCTCGGCGATGATATCGCCTGCCGTCATGCGCGGGTTGAGGCTCGCGAGCGGATCCTGAAACACGATCTGCATTTCGCGCCGATGGGGCTTCATCTGCGCGCGCGTGTGGCCCGCAATGTTTTTGCCCAGCCACGCAACCTTGCCGGCCGTTGGTTTGATGAGTTGCAGCACCGCGCGCCCGATCGTCGATTTGCCGGAGCCGGACTCGCCGACGATGCCCAGCGTCTCGCCTGGGAAGACGTCGAACGACACGCCGTCCACCGCTTTCAGCGGCCGCGGCGCCCGAAACAGCGACCCGCCCGACGGGAAATGCACTTTCAGGTCCTTGACGGACAGGATGGGCTCGCCGGTCATCTGATCGCCTCGCCGTTTCCGTCAAAGCCCTTCAGGTGACACGCCTTCGCACGGCCCTCGCCGATACCAAGAAGCTTCGGCCGCTCCGCGATGCAGCGGTCGAACATGTAATTGCACCGCTCCTGAAACGTACATCCTGGCGGCAAGCGCTGCAGGTTCGGTGGCTGCCCGGGGATCGCGATAAGCCGATCATCCTCAGGCCGGTCGAGGCGCGGGATCGACGCCACCAAACCGCGTGCGTACGGATGCTGTGCGTCGTGAAAGATGTTCTCGGCCGTGCCCGTCTCGCAGAACTCGCCCGCATACATCACCATCACGCGGTCGCAGAGCCCTGCCACGACGCCAAGGTCATGCGTAATCATGATGATCGACATGTTCCCCTGCGCGCGCAACTCCTGCATCAGTTCCAGGATCTGCGCCTGAACCGTCACGTCGAGCGCGGTCGACGGTTCGTCCGCGATCAGAAGTTCAGGCCCGCAAATCAGCGCCATCGCGATCATCACGCGCTGGCGCATGCCGCCGGAGAACTCGTGCGGGTATTGATCGAGCCGGCGCTTCGCGTCGGGAATCTTCACCTGGTCGAGCATCTGCAACGCCCGCGCCCGCGCATCGCGCTCGCGCATGCCTTTGTGCAGGACCAAGACCTCGGTTAGCTGCTTGCTGATCTTCAGATGCGGCGTCAGCGACGTCATCGGGTCCTGGAAGATCATCGTCATCTTCGATCCGCGGATCTTGTTCAGCCGCTCGCGCTTCATGCCGACAAGTTCTTCGCCCTTGAACTTGGCGCTGCCCGTCGCCTTGCCGTTCCCGGCGAGCAACCCCATCACGGCCATGAAAGTCTGGCTTTTGCCGGAACCCGACTCGCCCACGATGCCGACGCTTTCGCCGGGCAGGATGTCGAAGCTGACCCCGTTGACCGCCGAGACGGCACCTTCGGGCGTCGAGAAACTCACGTTTAGGTCTTTGACGGAGAGAAGCGCGCTCATCGGCTTAGCGGTCCTTGGGGTCGAGCGCGTCGCGCAACCCGTCGCCGATGAAGTTGAAGCAGAAGAGCGTGATCGTCATGAAGAGCGCGGGGAAGATCAGCATCCACGGATAGGATTCCATCTGGTCCTTGCCGTCCGCGATCAAAACACCCCACGACGTGAACGGCTCCTGCACGCCAAGGCCCAAGAAGCTCAAGAAGCTCTCGACCAGGATGACGGCGGGCACCGTCAGCGTGACGTAAACGATCACCGGGCCAAGCACGTTCGGCAGAATGTGACGGCGGATAATTTGCCAAGTTGAAACGCCCGCGGCTTCGGCCGCCTCGATGAATTCCTTGCGCCGGATCGAGAGCGTCTGCCCGCGTACGATCCGCGCCATGGTCAGCCATTCGACAGCGCCGATCGCGACGAACATCAAAATGAAGTTCCGTCCGAATACGACCATCAAGATGATGACAAAAAAGATGAAGGGCAGTGCATAGAGAATGTCGACGAACCGCATCATCAAATTGTCGACCCGCCCGCCCAAGAACCCGGCGGTCGCCCCATAGAGAACGCCGATCATCAGCGCCACGAACGTCGCAACGAAACCGATCGCGAGCGACACGCGCCCACCCATCATCACGCGGATGAAAAGGTCGCGTCCGTTCGCATCCGTCCCGAAGATGTGACCCTTGCCGACCGCTTGCGGGCACGCCTGTTCCTGATCGCCGAACAACCACGATAAGCCGAGATAGTTCGGCGGCGGACACGAAACGCGCTCGCTGTTGTACGTGTCGTCGAACGAGTGCGGCCACACCATCGGCATAATGATCGAAAGGGTGGCGATTAGCGCCAGAATGAACATTGACGCGACCGCGGCCTTGTTCGCGAACAGACGCCGCCATGCATCCTGCCAAAGGCTGCGCCCTTCGACTTCCTGATGCACGGGTAGGGTGACGCTCGCCATCAGTCGTATCTCACCTTCGGGTCGAGCAACCCGTAGAGCACGTCCGCGACCAGATTCAGGACCAGGACGAGTGAGGCGTAGAGGATCACAACCCCCATCACGAGCGTGTAGTCGCGCTGCAGCGCACCGTTGATGAAGTACTTGCCGATGCCCGGCAGTCCGAAGATCTGTTCAATGACAAGCGACCCCGTCACGATACCGGCGGTCGCCGGTCCGAGATAACTGACGAGCGGCAGCAACGCCGCCCGCATCGCATGCCGCGTAATGACCAATCGCTCCGGCAGGCCCTTCGCCCGCGCCGTCCGCACGTAGTTCGAGCGCAAAACCTCGATCATGCCCCCGCGCGTCAGCCGCGAGATCACGGCAATCTGCAACAGCGAAAGGCTGATGACCGGCAGCAACATGTTGCGAAACGCGCCGTCGTTCCATCCGCCGACCGGAAGCCACCCGAGGTAGTTTCCGAAGATCAGCGTCAGAATGGGCGCCATGACGAAGTTCGGGATCGTGACGCCGATCATGGCGATCGTCATCGTCGAATAGTCGCCGATTCCGTTCTGGCGCAGCGCGGCGAACGTGCCGAGCGTCAAGCCCACCGTCATCGCGAGCAGGATCGCCGAAATGCCCAGCGCCGCACTCACCGGCGCGCCGTCGGCAATCAGTTCGGCGACGGTAAAGTCCTTGATCTTGTAAGAGGGACCAAGATCCCCGCTAAGCAACTTCCCGAAATAGCCGCCGAGGCAGCGAATCTGCCGGTCGTTTTCGTCGAAGTACTTGCCGTCGCGCAGCGTGAGCTTTTGCGCGGCCAGCGTCGCGGCGTCCGCGCCCGAATACTGCGCGCTGCAAACGAAAGTGTTGATGTCCAAGAACTGACGATAGAGCGGCTTGTCGAGGTCGTACGACGCCAGAATGTTCCTCTCGATTTCGGGCGGCAGGTTGCGCTCCTGATCGAACGGTCCGCCGGGTGCGGCCCGCATCAAGAAGAAAGCCATCACGATGATGATGAAGAGGGTGGGGATCGCACCGAGCAGCCGGCGAACGATGAAACGCAACATGGCTGGCGGCCGAGTCCCCGGTCGAGTCGTTGACGTGGCAACCATCCGCAAGGAAAGCAGCGCGCGCGTCCAGAGCTAACTTCAATAGCCCGGACCCAAAGTCAATGTGGCTGTTCCGCCAGTAACTACGAATTGATCAATAGGATCAACGCTTTGGTCGCCGCGTTGCCGGTCGCTTCGCTGAGAGGGCCCGAACCCGAGTGCGCTCGGGTTGAAGCGCTTCGAAGTGGCTAAACGCTTTGCCTGCTTCCGCGATGTCCGACAGCGCGACGAAGTCGGCAACGGCCGCAAGCTTTTTCCACATCTCGCGAATCGACGCATGCCGATGCGCTTTGTCGGCAGCCTTGGCGGACACCCATTCGAAAATTTCGAGCAGCGTTCCATCCGAACGCGCGCGCAAGATCAGCGGCAGCTTGCGTGTGACAAGATGGGCGTCGGCGAGCTTGCGGCGATGCTCGCGCATCAGCTTGCGCAATTCTTCGTCCTTGCCCGGCTTCGGCCGATAGGCGGCGATGACCGTTTCGGCTCTTTCGCGCATAGTCCTCTCGACCATCAGGGCAAAAACTCACTCACCGTTGAGAACTAATCACCGCTCGCCCCGGGGCACTACAAGCCGCCTGTTGTGGCGCGTCGCGAGGTCCACGTTCGGTTGAGACAGTTTCGTCAGGTCGCGAGTAATTTGGCTATATGCATGCTTAACTGCAGACTTGCGCAAAAGGCGTAATCCTCAGGAGGATTCGGTGACACCCTGACGAATCCGGTGGTGATAGACGTAAGCCGTTTGGAAGCGAAGGCTTCGGTACAACGGCAGGGCGGCAGCGTTGGCCTGCGCTACTTGTAGCCATGCGCGACGCGCACCTCGTGCGTATGCGAATCCAATCAAACCCTCGCTGACCTTGCGTGCAAGGCCCAGGCGTCGCACGTTTTTCGCGACATAAATTCCGTGTAACCCGGCCCATCCGCGTTCGATCGCGGCGACGCCAACGGCGACGGGCCGGTCATTCATGTGGATAACGGCCCAGACGCTTTCGACAGCCACCGCCCGGTGCTGAGCCGCAAACACCGCTGCCTCTTCGCCGGCCAACCCGCGAAGGCTCGACGCTGCCGCAGTCCAAGTGTCATCGGCCTCCACGAATGTGCGCACACCGGAAGAGGCGTAGGGCTGGGCTTCGGCGATTTGAACGAACGTTGGTTCTTCAATCGTGTACCCGCGTTGGTCCAACAGCGCGTCAAGCCCGGCATCGGCGAGCGGCGTCAGCCGGAAGATCACCCTGTGTCCCCAACGCCGATAGAGCGCTTCCGTCGTGACGACCTTCTGCTGAAGGTCGACCGTGCCGGGGTTGATGCAATTCACCGAATTGGGCCGCCGCGAGGCGCCGCCCGTGCTGCGCAACAGCCAGCCGTCGTAGTGCACGCTCTTCAGCGCGGGCCACGCGTTGAAGTTCATTTCCTCAAGTTGCAGCACTTCCTCGCGCGTCACGCCGCAATCTCTCTGATCCGTCGCTTTCCTTGTACCGCCCCCACGTCCCGAAAGTCGCGGGGTGGTTCGTTTGCACGGACCATGACAAAGTGGACCAGGCTCCAACACCAGCAAAAGCGTGAGCATGATCCTCCCCCTCGAAGGCGTCCGCATCATCGATTTGTCGGCCATCATATCGGGCCCCATGGCGACGCAAATACTCGCCGACCAAGGCGCCGACGTGATCAAGGTCGAGGCCCCGGGCCCCGGCGACCTCGTACGCTACTTGGGCCCGCAGAAGAACGGCGTGAACGCGATGTTCACGGCCGTGAACCGGAACAAGCGCGGCATCGTGGTGAACCTGAAATCGCCCGAAGGCCGCCAAGTCCTGATCGATCTCGTGAACACCGCCGACGTTTTCGTCGAAAACTTCCGCCCTGGCGCAATCGAAAAGCTGGGCCTGGGCTACCAGCCTCTGAAGGCTCTGAACCCCGGCCTCGTCTATGTCTCGATGTCGGGCTTCGGCGACGCCGGCCCTTACGCGAAGCGCCGCGTGTACGATCCCATAATTCAAGCGAGCTCGGGCTTCTCGTACACGCAGGCGAACGCGGCGACCGGTGAACCGCAACTCATTCAAACGCTGGTCTGCGACAAGACGATGGCGATCACCGCGGCCCAAGCGATCACCGCCGCCCTCTACGCGAAGGCGCGGGGGCGGGGAGGGCGCCTCGTCGAAATCAACATGCTCGACAGTTCGATCGCGTATCTCTGGCCCGACGCCTACTACAACCTCGTGTTCGAGGAAGGCGCCAATCGCGCCCCCGATTTCGCGAGCTTCTACTCGATCCGCAAGACGAAGGACGGCTTCATCACGATGCTTGCGATTTCCGACGCCGAGTTCCGCGCCACGACGCGCGCGATCGGCCGCCCCGAAATCGCGGACGACCCGCGCTTCCAGTCCGTTGGCGACCGTATGCAAAACGCGAAGGTCATGACGGATCTGATCTCCGGCATCGTGGCAGGGTTTGCGACCGCCGAACTCACAGCCCGCCTCGAAGCCGAAGACGTTCCGCACGCCCGCGTCCTCAAGCGCGAAGAGGTGCTCACGAACGAACAAGTCACGGCGAACGGCACGCTGACCACGTTTGAAGACCCGCGCGCCGGAAAAATGCGCCTGGCCCGAAACCCGGCGCGCTTCGACGGCGAGCCGCTGCCCATCCGCCGCCATGCACCCGCGCTCGGCGAACACACGGACGAAGTCCTGCGAGAGCTTGGCAGGACCCTAGACGACATTGCGAAGTTGCGTAGCGCCAACGCGGTGGTTTAGCGTTAGAGCGCAAGGAGAGAACCGATGACGATCACCAACAAAGAGACCGGCACCAACATCCAGGAAGTCGCCGATGGCGTGTTTCGCATCAACACCCCGCTCAAGGACGTTCTGGGTGGGTTTTCCTTCAACCAGTATCTCGTTATCGATGAGGAGCCGTTGCTCTTTCACACCGGCCCGCGCCGCCTTTTCCCGTTGGTGCGTGAGGCTGTGCAATCCGTAATGCCGGTCACCAAATTGAAATACGTCGCGTTTTCGCACTTCGAGGCGGACGAGTGCGGTGCGCTCAACGAATGGCTCGAAGCCGCGCCGCAGGCGGTGCCGGTTTGCGGCATGGTCGCGGCGATGGTGTCGGTGACGGACGTCGCCGACCGCGCACCGAAGGCTCTCGCAGACGGCGAACGCCTCATGCTCGGCGCGAAGACGATGCGCTGGCTCGACGCACCGCATCTGCCGCATGGCTGGGACTGCGGCTACCTTTTCGAAGAGAAAACGAAGACGTTGTTCTGCGGCGACCTGTTCACGCAAGGCGGCGCGGAAACGCCGGCGCTCACGGAAAGCGATATCCTGGGTCCCAGTGAAGCGTTCCGGAAGCCGCTCGACTACTACGCACACGCACCGAACGGCCGCGAACTCATCGAGCGGCTGGCCGCGACAGCGCCACGCACGCTAGCTTGCATGCATGGCTCTGCCTGGTCCGGCGACGGCGCAACTCTCCTGCGCGCCCTCGCATCGGCCGTTGCTTAGCGCTCGATATTGTAGTCGATCGTGACGACCACGCGCGCGAGCTTGTCGACGGTCGTCTTGTCGTAGGTGCCGCCGTAGTCGGTCGCTTCTTCGCTGGCGCCGGCCGGCAAGATGTAGAAGGAGCCTTGCGAGGCCGAACGCATCGCTCCGACCCGGATGTTGCCTTTCTTGGCGAACTCTTCCGCGCGCTTTTGCGCATTTTGCGTCGCCGCACCGATGAGCGACATCTTCACCTCTTCAAGTGTCGTCACCAGGAACAACGGGTCACCGTGGCTCACCGGACGGCCTTCCGCTTCGAGTTGGAGGATGGCTTTGTTCGCCCCCACGACGCGCGGTAGGTCGGTCGACCGCACAACGACATCTTGCGCACCGTTGAAGCCGCGCTGCACCGAGCGCGAGCCGCCGTTTGGCGTTGGCTCGTCGACCATGTTCGGCGTCACGTTCTCGTTGCCGTCGGTCAACGCATCCTTCGCAAAACCTTGCGTGGTGAGAAACGCATCGAGCGCAGGCCGTTCCTTGCGCAAGTTCGCGAGCGTCTCGGCGAACG
>JBKJZU010000372.1:0-5970 GCA_046715015.1 Micropepsaceae bacterium | reverse complement strand
ATTAGAGTGTCAGGCATGTTCCCGGTCCAAAATGTCAGCCATGAGCCCGGTCGTACAGATCCGCAACAGCGAGCCCCGGAGAAATCACCCGGCCGTTCGCCGATATCGAAATCTTCGATGTGTTTGCTTCAATCACTGGAGTGTGTGGAGCGCCCACCCTCACCCCCATCCCCTCTCCCGCCCGAAGTGGGCGGGCGAGGGGAGAGGTGCTTTAGAACCGGCTCTGCGTCAGCTCCACGTCGGCGCGTGCCCAAGCGTGGCGGAACTGCGCATCGATAGCACCTGCAGTCCGGCCCTTGCGCTGGCGCTTCAACGCCTCGCGAAGACCGAACAACGACCAGCCGTTTTGCTTCCACTCCTTCAAGTCCTCGCGATAGACCGCCTCGGCCGCCTTCGCTTGGTTCGCCTTCAAGAGCGCCGCTCCCAAATATTGGCGCACTGGGAAATCCCACCACGGCGGTTCCATGTAGGGCAGCGTGTCTTGCGTTCGCGCTGCAATGCGAAGCTTCGCGACGGCTGTATTCATTTTTCCCTCCGCCATCGCGATATCGGCTGCTGCGACATTCGCCGCGATCTTGACGAGCTTTTCGCCCGGCACGCCGAATCCGGCGAACCGTTTCGCATCGTCTGCGCTGAACGACGTTTCGATCTGCGGGAATTCCGCCTTGGCCTGGGCGAGGTCACCCTTGGCGGCAAAGGCGCGCGCCCGGGCGTAGTGCCAGATCGCGGTCGCGAAGTGCAGCTCCTTGTCCGGCGCGGGCGTCGCCAACACGTCGTCCCATTTCCCGAACCGAAGCTGCGTGTAGATCAGCGTCGGCTTGAAGTTCTCGACGGCCGGCACTTCGCGGGCCATCTGCGCCGGCACCTTGTCGACCACCATCTTCGCGTACTCGAGCGCGGTCGCGGAGCGTCCCTCGGTCGTTGCCGCCGTCCACACGAAGTGCAGATTGTGGACGTAATACATCCCCGCGTACATGCCGCGGTCGTTGGTGACGTCGATGTACGTCTCGTCCGCCTTAGCGGCCTGCTTATTCAGCTCGACGGATTCTTCATAACGGCCGACGCGATTGTAAATGTGCGTCGGCATATGCACCAGGTGCCCCGCGCCGGGCATCAGCGCGGCGAGCTTGTCCGCCGGCTTCTCGGCACGCTCAGGATCGGCCTTCTCCACCGCATGGATATAGAGATGGATCGCACCGGGATGGTTCGGCGCCTTTTTCAGAACCGCCTCGATCGTCGGTACCAGTTCTTCGACGCCCGGATTCGGTCTCTTGTTGTCGGCCTGCCAATAGTCCCAAGGCGTCGTGTCCATGAGCGACTCCGCGTACAGCACCTGCGCGTCCAGATCGTCCGGATACTTGGCAGCCACCTCGCGCATCGCCGCCGCGAATGCCTTGTCGAGCGCCGCGCGATCCGCCTTCGGATCGGTCGAATAGCGTTTGGCGAGGGCCGCGATATAGTCGCGCTCCGCCGCACTCGCACCGCCCGCGAGGCGCTGTGCATTCGCAATCGCCTCGTTCGCAGGCCCAACGGCATCCGGCAGCATCGGCATGTTGATGTTGGGCCCGTGCGCGAACGCGATCCCCCACCAGCACATCGCACACTTCGGATCGCGCTTCAGCGCCTCCTGAAAGGCAGCGATCGCCGCGCCGTGATTGAAGTTGAACAGCTGGCGATAGCCTTGATCGAAGTAGGCCTGCGCCTCCGCCGACGACGTCGTGATCTTGTGTGAATGCGTGCCAAGCGTGTCGAGCAACGGTGTCTTGACCGCCCCGCCGTGCCCGCCATGTGCGGCCTGGGTGCCGACGGCCGGCATATCGTCCATGTCATCGACACAGCCGGCGGTCGGCAAAGCCAGCGCCGTGGTCAGCAACAGAACCGATGAAAGTCTCATTTTCCGCCTCATCGACGTGTGTCCTTTTGTTGTGGCGCGGGCTTACCCTGTCCCCCAACCGGATTCAACTGCACCTAAGGTAAAGTTGGTCGCGCTCACGCGCGGTGCGTGCGGCTCTCAAGCTCGTAAAGCTCCGCGAGTTCCTGGCGGCTGTAGTGCAGGTGCGGCCAAAGTGCGAGGAGGGCAGTCTTGCCGATCTTGCGCTCCAGGTCGTGGAGTTGACGAAACCGCTGCCGGTCCTCAAGCGTGATCTGCGGCTTCGTCCCCGCCTCCCGCGCAAGCAGGAACTCTTCCGCCCGTAGCACAAGCTCCGCATGCAGCCGCATGTAGGCGTAGATGTCGGCCGCGTGCGTGCCTTGGAACTTGTCCGCAATTTCGGAGACAAACTGTCCCGCCTCGCTGTGCGCGAACTCGACATCCATGTTGGCGAGCAGCCGCTCGTGGTCGGCGTGATCCTTGATCAGCCAATCGTGAATGCGGTGCTCACTCTTCGCGAACACGGCAAAGAGGATGGCGGGCATCAGTAACAGCATGACGCCCGTCGCAATCATCGGCGCGCCCAACAGGTGGTTGAACAGGGAGTGCAGGCAGATAGCAGCCAAGAAACCTGGGAGATAGAGCGCCGGTTCAAATTTCGTGTGCCGCTCCGTCCACGATTGCGCCAGCACGCCAAAGATCGCCGTCGCCCCGCCATGCATCATCGCAGTGCCGAACCCGCGCACGATCCAAGTGCCGACATTCGCATCGGGAAACGAAGCGAGGTAGTAGAGGTTCTCGACGAGCGCGAACCCCGTGCCGAGTGCAAAGCCGATGATCGCTGCATCGATCAGAAATCCGATCCGCGCACGCATGAAGAGCGCAATCATCACACCGGCTTTCGCTGCCTCTTCGACGATCGGCGCGCCGTACCGTGTGTAAGGCCCAAGTCCGGCGCCAAGCAGATCCATAGCGGCTGCGTTGAGGAAATACGCGAGCAGGGCGAGCCCGCCGCCGGCCGCGAGCGCGATCAGCGCGGCGTGAAGGCTGACCAGCCGGAAGCTGTCGAGCCGGTCGAGCAAAAACAGAAACGCCAGCGTCGGCAAAAGCGCAATCGGAGCTTCGATCAAGAAGGGAAGGGACAAGGTTACGCCGCCACTCACAACAATAGGTTATTACATGATCTTGAGCGAGATCAGCCATTCCTCATCCCGCTTCGACCAATCCTCGATCCCCGCGGCATAGCCGACGGAGAACGTCATAGGCAGGCGGTGCGCGAGGGTAAAGTTAAAGTCGATCTGCGCGCCGGCGTTGCCCAGCGTCCGCTCCGTCGCAAGACCGGGATCGGCGAACAGCACGCTGCCGAACACCGCGGGCCTGATCGAACCAAGGTAAATGCTCGGCGTCCCCACGTCCTCGAACCGCACCGGCGGCAGGTTCCATTCGATCACCGACTTCGCAAAACTGCGTGCGGCGACCTCGTCGATCTCGAACCCCGGCAGCGTGTCGTATTCGCGGTAGCGTTTGACCTCTTTGTCGTCGACATAGTTGTTCTTGAAGCCGCCGAAATAATACGGCGTCAGGGGGTTGTTCCTGTCGCCCCCCGTGATGCCGGCCGACGAGTACAGCCAGAGCGACGAGTGTGCCCAGCCGACGGGGAAGCCGAAGTCGAATCCGACCCGCGCACGCGGGAAGAACGCGCTGTCGGCGAACTCGGAACCCCATGCCGCCTCGAAGCGGTAACCACTCTCGTGGTCGACGGCGCCGAGCGACTTGTCGGTATCCTTGTAGTCCATCTTGAATTCGAACGTGCCGATCTCGGAGGCGCTTGCCTGAACGTTCTGATTGCCCGGCAACGTGTCGAGCCCGATGAAATAACCGATGTCGGCGTGGAAATTCATCTCGATCGGCGGATCGTAGATCAGCGGCCAGCGATAACCCGCAAGAAACGCGTCGCCTTTGCGGCTCCGCTCCGTCGGCCCGAACAGATCATAGAAGTCGGCATCGTTGTGCCAATAGCGGAGGTAGCCGTTGACGTTTCGATACTCGATGTTGAGGTGAAACCGTTCTGCCTCTTTCAACGCTTCGGTCGGCGAGTAGGACGCCGTCACATAGAGCTTCGCGAACTGCAGCCGGTCTTCCAACATCAAGTGCCAACCGAACGTGCCGTAGCCCTTGTAGCCCTGCGCGATCGGATAGGTAGCGCCGACTTCCATTTCTTCGGAGGGTATATACTTGCCGCGCCGGATGATCTTCTCGTCCAGCGCGACCTTGGACGGCGAACCGACGGCCCACGTCTTCAAGACCGGATGCTTGGTGACGACCTCGTTGCCCAGGAACTTGACTGCGCTCAAATCCGTCAGCGGCTTCGCATCGATCTGCACGGGCGAAAACCCTTGCCCCGTGTACTCGAGCACGATCAAGGATCCGTCTTCTCGAACGATCGGCCGGAAAAATCCGGTCTCGGCGTTCGACATTGCGTCGACCTTCCCGCTCGCGATGTCGAAGCGGTAGATGTTCGAGACGCCCGTGTAATACGAACTGCCGTAAAGCGACCGGCCATCTGCAGAAAACACGAAACCCTCCGGCACGGCCGAGCCGAAATTGTAGGTCGCGATCTCCTGCGGCTTCTCGCCCTTTAGATCGGCGATCCGGAAGACGCTCAACGTCTGCGCGCCGTTGATCTTGGCGAGCGACATCGAAAGGAGTTGTCCGTCCGGCGACACGTCGAGGTCGAACGGCACCTCGCCGTAGGGCCAGGTGTGAACCTGCGTCCATTTCTCGTACGGCGCATCCATCCGCACGAGTGTCACGAACCCGTTCAGATGCCGAAGCCCCCACAGCGCGCGGTCGGTGCGGCTGAAGACGAGATCGCCTATACGCCCGTCCTTGATCAGCTTCTTCGTTTCGCCGGACCCGATGTCGATCTGAACGATATCGCGAAACGCATTGTTGTCGGTCGTGTACCAAGCCGTATTCGTCGACGGATCGTACGCAAGCGATGTCACCCGGTAGTGCATCGGCCCCTTGATATTGACGAGACGGCGCACCGCACCCGTCTTGAGCGAAAGCTCGCCCACATGCGCGATCACGCCTGGGTAACGGAAGGCGCCGACAAGCGTGTCGTTGGAGGCGTTGTAGTAGAGCCGCGAAACCGAACCGAGCGCCTGGGGTGTGAACCGTTTCACAGGCGTCAGCGGATGTTGCCTGACGGACTGCAGAGCCGCCGTCTGAAACGTGTGTTCCCACACGATCCAATCCGCCCAAACGTCGTCGAGCTGCTTGCCGAAGACGCGCTCGAATTGGTTTGAATAATACCCGTCGCTGTCCGGTCCGCGCTTCAACCACGCGACCATCTTCTCCGGCGAGTATGTGAGAGCCAGATAGCTCATGAACCGTGTGCCGTAGAGATAGGCGTTCACGCCGACCTGAAAGTCGACCGACGAACCCTCCGCCTCAAGCCCCAGCGGCGAATAAAAATGCGCGTTGTCGCGTACCATCGCGCGGAACACCATTTCATCGTAGGCGCCTTGCGCACGCCCAAGCCCGCCCGCCATCCACGTTTCCATAAAGACGGCACTGCCTTCGAGAAACCAGCGCGGCGCGTTCACGCGCGGCGTCGAAAGGTAGTTGTAGATGATCGACTCCGGATGCTCGTTCATCGGCATCGGCTTGCCCATGAAGAGATTGCGCCAGAACGCATCCTGCTCGTTCCACACGTCCATCGTGGCGACGTGCACGAGTTCGTGGTTCATCAGGATGTAGATGCGCTCGCCGCCCGACATCGTCTCGAACGCTTGGCTGAGCGGCGCGACGTCGATGAGGAGGGCGTTGTTGGGCGATGAGCGCGCGGCGGCGTTGCCGCTGTCGGTGAAGTCCTTGAGCAGAAGCGTGATCTTCTCCCACGGCTTCCATTCGAAGATGCGCTTTTGAAACTCGATCGAATTCAGCGCCGCCCGCGCCGCATAGGGCGTGAGGTAGGTCTGCGGCGGATCGAAATAGAGAAGGTCGAGCTCCTCCGTTTCGAGACGGTCAAGTTCGATTTCGTCGGCGCGTAAACCGCCGGCGAATGCGCACAACGCAATGAGGCACAGCAAGGC
>JBKJZU010000371.1:0-3078 GCA_046715015.1 Micropepsaceae bacterium | reverse complement strand
CGCTGTTAGCAAGGCCTTTGCGTCTACCCAAGAGGTTCAACATGCTTCGCCTGATCGTTTCCGCCTTCGCCGCTCTGCTTTCGATTCTGCCCGCTGCCGCAGCGCCCGAGGCGCCGGACAAGGGCGCGCACCAAGCGGCGATGCAAAAGCTCGCGTTTCTTGTCGGCGAATGGGAGGGCGGCGGATCCGTAGCCATGGGGGGCCCGCGCCAGACCTTCACACAGACCGAGCGTATCCAGTTCAAGCACGACGGCACGCTGCTTATGATCGAGGGTCAGGGCAAATCGCAGGCCGGCGCGATTGTCCACGATGCGCTCGCGGTCATGACGTTCGACCAGGCCACGGGCAAATACAAATTCCGTTCGTTCGTCGCGGTCGGGCGTTTCGCCGACACTGAGGCGACCGTCAACGGCAACACGCTCGTGTGGTTCTTGAACGCCGGACCGCGAAAAATCCGCTACACGACCACCGTGGAGAACGGCGTCTGGCGGGAAATCGGCGAACACTCCGTGGACGGAGCGACGTGGGTTGCATTCTTCGAAATGACGGTGAAGCGGAAATAGCCTCGACCAAGAATCTCTCCCGACCCGGGCGCTTGACCCAGGTCGGGAGCCTTCGTCACTAGCCCGCCACCGCCGTCACCAAGCCGGCGCTGACGGTTTTGCCCCCTTCGCGGATGGCGAAGCGGACGCCTTTCTCCAGGCCGACCGGTTTCATCAGGGCGAAACCGACTTCCGCCTGGTCGCTGGGCGCGATGACGCGCCCTGACCAGCGAAGGTTCGATCTTCCCGCCAGTTCCTTACGCTTAAGGCCCATTCCACGGGCTGACCACCCGCACGCCGCACCCGGCGAAGTCCGCCACGTCACGTGTCGCCACACCAGCACCGTGAACGCGTGCAATGGCGGCAATCTGCGCGTCTGCCTCGCCGATGGGATGCCCGCTTTGGCGGCGCGCTGCACCGATGTCTGCGAACGCGCGCGCCGCCGCACTGTCGAACGCCAAGATGCGGCCTTTGAGCGTGCCGAACACGGCGTCCGCCGCATGCACGAGGATGTTCTGGCGCCGTCCGGGCGGCAACACCGCAAGTCCGTACAAGATCTCCGCCTCGCTGACCGCCGTCGTGAACTGCTCGGCCGGCCGCAGTGACTGCATCCAACGCGCGAACGCCGTATCGGGCGACGCCCGCATCATTTCCGACAGGACATTTGTATCGAGGACGATCATTCCTCAAAACGCGGGGCACGGATCGTTTTGCCGCGCGGCGGAATCTTTAGATCGACGCCGCCTAGTGGTTCGAAGTGGCGGCGGAAAACCTCGTACATGTTCTCTGGTTTTCCCCGTGCCACCGCCTTTCCATCGACGGCCGTCGTCAAGATTTGGCGCGCCTCTTCTTCCATCGAATGACCGTTTTCGGCCGCGCGAATACGCAACTTCTTCTTCGTGCGTTCGGGGAGCTTGCGAATGGTGATGCTGCTCATCTGCGCCTCGATGCAATCAATGCTAGCATTGTACTCACGCAACCGTCGGGACGCAACTGCCCCCGACCCAGGCGCACGCCCAGGTCGGGAGCCTTCTTGATCTACCCCGCCACCGCCGTCACCAGTCCGGCGCCGACGGTTTTGCCGCCTTCGCGGATGGCGAAGCGGACGCCTTTCTCCAGACCGACCGGTTTCATCAGGTCGAAACCGACTTCCGCCTGGTCGCCGGGCGCGATGAGCCCGTCGCCATCGACGGCGATCGTGCCGGTCACGTCGGTCGCGCCGAAGAAGAACTGCGGCGTGTAACCCGTCGTGAACGGCGTGTGCCGACCGCCTTCGTCCTTCGTCAGAACGAAGATCTGCGCCCGGCCCTTAGCGTGCGCGGTGATCGCACCCGGCGCGGACAGCACTTGCCCGCGCGCGACGTCGTCACGCTTCAGCCCGCGGAGCAAAAGCCCCACGTTCATCCCCGCACGCGCCGCCGCGACGTCCTTGTGAAAGGACTGCACGCCGGTGACGACGACAGCCGCACCCTCGTTGTCGAGGCCCACGATCTCAACCGTGTCCCCGAGTTTGAGCGACCCGCGCTCCACCCGGCCCGACACGACCGTGCCGCGCCCCGCAATCGTGTGCACGCCTTCGATCGGCATCAGAAACGGGCTTTCGTAATCCCGCACGGGATCCGGAATATGCGCATCCAATGCCGCGACGAGGTCGGCGATGCTTAGCACCGCAGGGTCGTCGAGCCGGCCTTGGGCCACCGCTTCGCACGCCTTCAGCGCGCTGCCGAACACGAAGGGCACGTCCTCGTAACCCTGCGACGCGAGAAGCCCCCGCGTCTCGAGCTCGATCAGTTCCTTCATGTCGGCAACGTCGCCGGCGGCAAGCGCGTCCATCTTGTTGACGAACACGACCATGTGCTTCACGCCCACTTGGGCGGCCAGAAGGATGTGCTCGATCGTCTGCCTCGCCGCGCCTTTTGTGGCGTCGACGAGCAAGATCGCGCCATCCATCTGGGACGCGCCGATGATCATGTTCTTCACATAGTCGGCATGGCCGGGGCAGTCGATATGCGCGTAATGGCGCTTGGCTGACTCGTACTCGACATGCGTCGTGTTGATCGTGATGCCGCGTGCACGCTCTTCCGGCGCGCGGTCGATCTCGTCGAACGACAACGCTTTGCCGCCAAGGCGCGCCGCCTGAACCTGCGTGATCGCGGAGGTCAAGGTCGTCTTGCCGTGATCGACGTGGCCGATCGTGCCGACATTCACATGAATCTTAGTCACTGCTAGTCACTCCTTTGGTTGTGCTGGAGCTCGGCTGCTGGCCAAGCAACCGGACTCCAGCGTTGGCATTGACGCGCCAATCTCAAAAAGAAACCCGCCGGTTTGACCCGGCGGGTTGTTCGCGAGCGGCGAGCGCATCACAAAGCCCAGGGGCCATCGGCCGCCCCGGGGCCAGGCCCCAAGACGTTCAGGTTTCAAATCGTTCGCGTGATCGTTCACGCATGTTCGTCTGCTCCTTCGCGCGACCGTGCGCGCAAGAAAAAACCCCGGCGGCTGTGAGCCTTCCGAGGTTCGACGTCGATCCGCGAGAGGC
>JBKJZU010000370.1:0-2768 GCA_046715015.1 Micropepsaceae bacterium | reverse complement strand
ATGTCCCACGGGTCGAACGTTGCGATGTGGATCGGGGCTGCGATCCCCGGGTTGTTGATCACTGCGGGCGGCCATTCCGTCAAGCCAATTGCTTCCGGGAACAGCGCGGCGTTGAAGTACGCCCAGAACCAAGCGACGAAGAACATCACCTCGGAGGCGATGAACAGGATCATGCCGTAGCGCAGGTGAAGCTTCACGACCGGCGTGTGGTCGCCGTTGACAACGGATTCCTTCACAATGTCGCGCCACCAGCCGATGAACATGTAGACGAGCATCAAGAGACCGAGGACCAGCAACCACCAGCCGCTCAACACACCGAACAATGGCGGTTGCCCTTTCAACGTTTGGAAGTAGACGATCGCCCCGACGGCGCTGAGGAACGCGGCGACCGACCCGATGATCGGCCAGGCGCTGGGCTGCACCAGGTGATAGTCGTGTTTCACTTCGTCGGAAGCCATGGTCTGGACCTTCAGTTTGCGGCGCGCAGCTGCGCGACGGTTTTGGTTTCGGTTTTCGATAGGAAGAACGTGTAGGACAGCGTGACCGCGGTGACGTCCTTCGTTTCGGGATCGGTTGCGATCGCGGGGTCAATGAAATAAGCGACGCCGAAGCGCGCGCTCTGACCCGGCTTCAGCTCCTGCCCGTCTTCGCAAAAGCATTTGATCTTGTTGAAGTACTTCGCGGCCTTCAGCGGCGTGACGTTGAATTTCGCGATGCCGATCTGCGCTTTGTCGCCGGTGTTGCGCGCGCGGTAGAAGTCGACGGTGTTTTCGCCGAGGCGAACTTCGGTCGACACCTTCTCGCTGCGGAATTCCCACGGCAGTTCAGGCGCGGTATTCGCGTCGAAGCGAACCTGGATCGACGTCGCTGCGGTCGTCGCCGACGGGGCGCTGAATAATCTCGGCGTGCCGTCGAAGCCCGTCGCCGCGCAGAAGATGCGGTAGAGCGGTGCCGACGCGTAGGTCAGGCTCACCATCGCGGCCACAAGCGTCACGCAGCTGAGAAGAACCTTGTCGTTGCGGTCGAGCTTGCGCATCGCGTCAACCCCTCACAACGGCCGGTTGGCGACGTTGCCGCCGAGCTTGACGATCGTCACCATGAATACCAGCACCACGAAAGCCAGCAACACGCCGGCCAGCGCCCAATTGCGCTGGTTGCGTTTGCGAAGCTCTTCGGGTGTCAGGCTCATGGCGCCAAGCCGATGAGCTTCTCCGCGGCGAGCGCGGTGAAGAGGGCAAACAAGTAAAAGATCGAGAATGCGAAGACGCGCAGTGCGACGACGCGCTCATGCTCGGCAGCCGCGAACCAAAGTGCGGCGGAGAATGCGATGAAAGCTGCGCTGCCGATCGCGGCCGTGGCGCCGTAAACGAGCCCGGTGAAGCCGAGCGCATAGGGGGCGACGGCGGATACTGCGAGCAGAAGCGTGTAGACGACGATCTGGTTGCGCGTTGCGCGCGATCCCTTGACGACAGGTAGCATCGGCACTTTCGCGCGGGCGTAATCTTCGCTGCCCGCGAGGGCCAACGCCCAGAAATGGGGCGGCGTCCAAAGGAAAATGATCAGGAACAAGAGCCACGGCAGCGGGTCGAACGCGGTGCCGCTGACCGCCGCCCAGCCGATCACCGGCGGCAGCGCGCCTGCGGCGCCACCGATGACGATGTTCTGCACGGTCGAGCGCTTCAGCCACATCGTATAGACGAAGACGTAGAATGCGATGGTGGCGGCGAGCAGGATCGCGGGCACGTAGCCGACGAGGAACGCCATCGCAAAGACGCTGAAGGCGGCCAGCGTCGCGCCGAACTCCAGCGCTTCTTGGCGGCCGATCTTGCCGGACGCGACGGGACGCATCCGGGTGCGGGTCATGATCGCGTCGATGTCGGCGTCGTACCACTGGTTCAAAGCACCGGCGGCACCCGCGCCGACGGCAATGCAGATCAGCGCGGCGACGGCGACGACGGGATGGAGCGCACCAGGTGCCACGATCATCGCCGCCAGCGCGGTGAAAACCACGAGCGACATCACGCGCGGCTTCAACAGCGCCAGGTAGTCCGAAGGGCCCGCGAGCGATGCGCGAGCCCCGTCCGCGTCAAACGATGCGACCTGGCCGGTCAATGGTGACCTCCGGTGATCTTCGGCAGTTCGTTAAACTGGTGGAACGGCGGCGGTGAGGGCAGCGTCCATTCCAGCGTGGTCGCGTGCGGTCCCCACGGGTTCGCCGCGGCCTTGCGCTTGGCCATGAACATCTCAATCAGCACGGCGAGGAAGATCAGCACGCCGATGCCGGAGATGTAGGAGCCGACGGACGAGATGTAGTTCCAGTACGCGTAAGCGTCCGGATAGTCGACGTAGCGGCGCGGCATGCCCGCGAGGCCTAAGAAGTGCTGCGGGAAGAAGACGAGGTTGACGCCGACGAAGGTGCACCAGAAGTGCAGGTGGCCCAGGAACTCATTGTATGTGTAGCCCCACATCTTCGGGGCCCAATAGTAGAAGCCTGCGAAGATGGCGAAGACCGCGCCCAGGGATAGAACGTAGTGGAAGTGGGCAACGACGTAGTAGGTGTCGTGCAGCGGCGTATCGACGCCGGAGTTCGCGAGCACGACGCCGGTGACGCCGCCGACCGTGAACAGGAAGATGAAGCCGATGGCCCAAACCATCGGCACCTTGAACTCGATCGAGCCGCCCCACATCGTGGCGATCCAGGAGAAGATCTTCACGCCGGTCGGCACCGCGATCACCATGGTGGCGGCGACGAAATAGGCCTGCGTCGC
>JBKJZU010000369.1:0-6298 GCA_046715015.1 Micropepsaceae bacterium | reverse complement strand
GATGTTAGGGGCGTAGCGCTCGATCGTGGAGATGACCGTCTCGCCGAATGCATCGCGCTTCGCGTCGTCCCAGCCGCCCTCGATGTCGTACGGCGCGTATTGCACGAAGCATGACATTACGTGATGTCCGGGCGGCGCCATATCGCGGTCGATCATCGAAGGAATGATCATGTCGATGTAGGGCTGCTTCGAGAACTGACCGTACTTCGCTTCGTCGTAGGCGCGTTCGATGTAGTCGATCGAGGGGCTGATCGAGATTGCACCGCGATGCAAAGGGCTTTCGCCAGGCAGGCAGGTGAACTGCGGCAACTCGCTGAGCGCGATGTTGACTTTGCCGGATGAGCCCCGCACGCGGAAATTCTTGATCTGCTGGGTGAACTCGTCGGGGAAGTGCTTTGCCTCGACGAATTGCAAGAAGCTGCGCTTTGGGTCGGCGGCCGACATGACGACCTTGGCGCTGACCTCGTCGCCATTCTCTAGCGCCACGCCGGCGGCGCGCCCGCCCTTGACGATGACTTGGCGAACGGCGGCGCCCGTGCGGATCTCGGCACCCAGAGCGCGCGCCGACGCGGCGATCGCCGCGGTGACGCCGCCGGTGCCGTTCTTGGCAAAACCCCAGGCGCGGAAAGCGCCGTCGATTTCGCCCATGTAGTGATGCAGCAGCACGTACGCGGTGCCCGGCGAATGGGGACCTAAGAACGTGCCTATGATGCCGCTCGCCGACTTCGTTCCTTTCAACGGATCGAACTCAAACCACTCGTTCAGCAGATCGGCCGACGATTGGGTGACGAGTTTTGCGATCCGATAGAGTTCCTTTTCGCTCAAGCTCTTTGCATATCGGCCGAGCTTCAACAGGCCCAAGAGATCGCGCACCGACATCGACGAGGGATCAGGCGGCACCAGCGAAAGCACCGGCTTGATCGCCTTGGCTGCGCGCGCCATGACGCGGCCGTATTCGTCGGCCGCCTCCGCGTCGCGCGGGGAATGGCGGTAGATTTCGCGGCGTGTCTGATCGTGATCGCTCCAGCCCGCCAGATAGTCGCCGTTGTCCATCGGCGTGACAGTGCTGGGAAGCGGCAGGATCTTCAGACCATGGCGTGGCAGTTCCAGATCACGGATGATCTCGGGCCGCAGCAGGCTGACGACGTAGGAAAATTCGGTAAAGCGATAGCCCGGGAATATCTCTTCCGTCACCGCAGCGCCGCCGACGATGTCGCGACGCTCCAGGATCACCACCTTCTTGCCGGCGCGTGCGAGATAGGCGCCGGCGATCAGGCCATTGTGGCCCGCGCCGATGATGATGGCGTCGTATTGGTTCGCGGCCACGGGTTACTTCTTCTTCCACGCGGGTTCGTAGAACGGCGTCTTCACGACTTTCGCCGGTGCTTGGCGGCGGTGATGCTCCACCGTGACTTCAACGGTGACCGACGTTCCCGGTTCGAAGTGCGGCCGCTGCAGATGCGCTAGCGCAATGTACTTCTTCAACACCGGCGACCATGTGCTAGTCGACGCATAGCCAATCTGCTTCCCGTCGCGCATGACCGGAAGACTGGCGCGCACTGCCATCGCCGGGACTTGCGGCGGAAGGCCGACGGCGGCGAACAGGCGTTCGAGGCCCTGCCATTCGATGTCGAGGCCGACCAACTTCCAAGCAGAGCCTTCGCGCTTCTCGCGTTCCAGTGCGCGGCGGCCGACGAAGTAGCCCTTCTTGTCGAGGTTGACAGCCCAATCCAGGCCCATTTCGAGCGGCGAGGACTTCTGTCCCTCGATCCACGCGTGGGACGATGCCGTGTAGTCGACATCGAGCATGAAGAGGCCCGCTTCGACGCGCGCCATGTCCATCGCAAGGATGCCGCACGGCTGGATACCGAAGTCGCCGCCCGCCGACATCAACGCGTCCCAGATCGGAAGCGCTTGGTCGCGCTCCATCCAAATCTCGAACCCCAGATCGCCGGTGTAGCCAGTGCGGGAGACGCTGACCGGTACGTTGCCGATGCTCGTCTGCATCAGGCGGAAGTACTTCAATTGATCGAGCGAATCCTTGCAGCACCGATTGAGTACGGCGCGCGACTTCGGTCCCTGCAAACTCAGCGCCGCCATCTGGTCGGTCACTTCGCTGATCTGCACGTCCATGCCGACCGCGTTCATCGAAAGCCACCGCAGCGACGGCTCAGCGGCGGTCATGCGGAAGGTTCGATCAGCGAGCCTTGCGACGGTGCCGTCGTCGATGAGCTTGCCGTCCTCGTCGCACCAACCGGTGTAGTAGACCTGCCCCATCGCCAGTTTGTGGATATCGCGGGTCGTGACTTTGTGGAGCAGCCGCGCTGCGTCGGGCCCTTCGATCACGTACTTCATCAGCGGCGAGACATCGATCAGCGCGGCGCCGTCGCGGATCGCCCAATATTCGTGATCGAGCGAGAGCTCGTAGGAGCCGACAACGATGTGTCCGGCCCAGCGGCGCCAGTTCTGCGCAAGGCTCAGCCGCGACGTCCGCTCGTGAAAGGGCGTGCGTTTCAGTTCCAGCGTATTCAGCATGCGGGGTTGGCCCGAGTCATGCGCGACAGAGACACATTCTGCCGCGCATGATCAAGTCCGGGTGGTCAGTCGATCAGCTTGCGACTGAGATAGGTGAACTCCAGCGCCACACGCTTCGCGCGCTCGCGTTGGTTGGAGGCCGCGGCGTGGCCGCCATCGATGTTCTCGTAATAGAGGAAGGGCAAGCCCATCTCCTCCATCCGTGCAGCCATCTTGCGGGCGTGGCCGGGATGGACGCGGTCGTCCTTTGTCGACGTGACGAAGAACGGCTCGGGGTATTTCGCATCCTTCTTCAGGTTGTGATACGGCGAGATCTTGCGCAGGAACGCACCCTCGGTCGCGTCAGCGGGATCACCGTATTCGCCGACCCACGATGCGCCGGCGAGCAGCTTGTCGTAACGCAGCATGTCGAGCAGCGGCACCTGGACGACGACGGCGTTCCAGAGCTCCGGGCGCTGCGTGAGTTCGACGCCCATCAGCAAGCCGCCGTTCGAACCGCCTTGGATGCCGAGGCGGCGAGGGGTGGTGATCTTGCGTGCGATCAAGTCTTCGGCGACGGCGGCGAAGTCGTCGTAGATCACTTGGCGTTTCGTCTTGAGGCCTGCTTGGGGCCAGGCGGGGCCGAACTCGCCGCCACCGCGAATGTTTGCGAGCACGTAGACGCCGCCGCGTCCAACCCAAAGCTTGCCGACGGTGGCGGAGTAGCTGGGTGTCATCGACACTTGGAAGCCGCCATAGGCGTAGAGCAGCGTCGGGTTCGCGCCGTCGAGCTTGAGGCCTTTTTTGTGTACGACGAAGTACGGCACCTTCGTGCCGTCTTTCGACGTTGCTTCGAATTGCTCAACCTGCATGCCGGACGCGTCGAAGCGCGGCGGCAGCGACTTCACTTTTGTGAACGCACCGCCGGCTGCGTCGCCGAGATAAAGACCGTCCGGTTCAAGGAAACCCGCAACGTTGACGAAGATCTTGTCGTCGATGTTGCGGGCCGCGACGACGCCGATCGAGGCGTTCGCCGGCAACGCGAGCTTCGTGCGCGTCCAGGTGCCGTTCGCGAAGGCGTAGGAATAAAGCGCGCCCTTCACGTTCTCATAGACGGCCACGAGGAGGCGGTTGCGGGTGCTGGCGACTTGTTCGATCGATTCGCGCGGGCCCGGCTTGTAGATCACCGTCGCTTTCGCTCTCGCCACATCGTGCTTGAGATCGGCGAGATTGAAGGCGAGCAGCGTGCCCTTCGGCATGGCCGTGCCCTGCCACGTCCAATCGTCTTCGAGCGTCAGCACGAGTTGGCCCGCCACCAGCGTTTGGACCGTCGACTTCAACGGAAACGGCAGGCGCTGCGGACCCTTATCGGTTGAGAGGTAGTGTTCGGTTTCGAAGAACGACGGGTAACGCGTGAACGTCACGGCCTGTACCGCGCCGTCGGCGTCGCGCCATACGCCGGCGCCGGCGGAAACGTCTTTCGCCGTGCCGCGATAGACTTCGACGGCGTCTTCAAGCTTGGTGCCGCGCTTCCAGATTTTTGCAACGAACGGGTAGCCCGACTCCGTCATGGTGCCGGGGCCCCAGTCGCGCCCGACATAGAGCGTGTCGGCGTCGAGCCAGTCCACCTGCTGTTTGCCCGCCGGCAAGCGGAAGCCGCCGTCAACGAACGACTTCGTCTTGGTGTTGAATTCGCGAATTTCGACTGCGTCCTTGCCGCCGTCGGAGAGCTGAAGGAGGCAGTGCACTTCTTCCGGCTGGAGGCAGGTCGAGCCCTTGAAGACCCAATTCGCGTTCTCGGCCTTCGCCAACGCGTCGAGATCGAGCATCGTTTCCCACGGCGGGTCTTTGCGCGCGTAGCCTTCGAGTGTCGTGCGCCGTAGCAGGCCGCGGACGTTCTTGTCGTCCTGCCAGAAGTTCGTGACCCGGTCGGCGCGGAATCCCGGCATCGGGATGCGGTCCTTCGCCTCCAGGATCGCCAGTGCCTTTGTTTGCAGGTCCTCGTAGCGCGCGTCGGCCTGGAGGATTTTCAGGGAGCGGTCGTTTTGTGCGCGCACCCAGCTGAGTGCTTTCTCGCCCTCAACCTCCTCAAGCCAGAGGTACGGGTCACTTTCTTCTGCGATCGACATACCGACGCCTACCAAGAATGCTGCTGAGATGAGTGGAAGAATCAAATTGCGCACGTTCATTGCCCCCAAACGGAACCGTCGGGGCAAGAGGTAAGCGACGGGCGGGTCCTGGGTCAAACTCGCCTTGGCTCACATTTGCTTCATCTCGCGTGCTGCGATGTCAGCAATTCTCAGGGATTCGCCAATGACGTGCGCGCGACTGCACGTGTCACTCGGCGGCTTCCTTCATGGCAATTGGGGACGGCTGCGGTTGCTGCAGCTTTACCTGCGGATGCAATGCCGGCGTGACTTGCGGCAGCGGTTCCGGTGGTGGGCCCAACATGAGTGCAAGTGCGTCGGCGGCGAAGTGGATGTCGAAGGCGAAGCCCAAGCCTTGCGCTCTCGCCGGAACGACACGCTGCGAGAATAGGAAGATCGAGCTCATTTCGCCCAGCATCGTGCGCAGCAGCCAGGCCGGCGCGCTCAGCAACAGCGGGCGGTTCAATAGTCGGGCGAGCGCGCGCTGGAAGTCTGCGTTGCGGATAGGTTCGGGGGCGGTCGCGTTGATCGCGCCATGCCAGAGCGGATTGTCGATCGCCGCCAGCAACATGCGCAGGAGATCGGCGCGTGCGATCCAACTCATCCATTGTTGACCGGTGCCGAAGGTCGCGCCGAGCCCGAAGCGTGCGGGAAGTGTCATCATCGGCAATGCGCCGCCGCTTGCGTCGAGCACCATGCCGATGCGCAGGCACACGACGCGCATACCCAGCGCTTCGGCGCGCATCGCGGCATCTTCCCAGATGCGGCAGAGGTCGGCACCGAAGCCCTCCCCTGCCCGCGCGTCTTCGCCCACGACGGCGTCGCCTTTATCGCCGTAGAAGCCGATCGCCGAAGCGTTGACCAGGACGGCGGGAGCGTGATCGAGCGACTTGATCCAGTTGATGAGGTTGTCGGTGAGGTCGATGCGCGAGCGCCAGAGTTGCGCACGGCGCGCGCGCGTCCACGGCAGCCCAATGACCGGCGCGCCTGCGAGGTTGACGATCGCATCGATGCGCGTTTCACGCGGCAGCGCGTCGAGGCGTTCGACATGTGTGACGTGGTCAGCGAACTGCGCGCGGGATTGGCGCGCGTCACGCACGAGGATGAATACGCGGTCACCGCGTGCGAGCAGGCGCTCGACCAACGGCGCGCCGATGAAGCCGGTCGCGCCGGTGACGAGAATCGTTCGGCCGCTCGCAGATTGCGGCGGAGCGCTTAGCGGTGCCATTTTGCCCAGCGCGTAGACCGCGATCGCATTGCGGATGGAGAACGCTAGGACGCCGACGGATGCGAGCGTGAAGAACCACGAGAGGAGACCGTACGACGTGAATGCTACGGCCGTGGGTTCTAACGTCTGCGCAACGAGCCACGGGATCGTTAGTCCAAGGAATGTGCCGTAAAGCACGGCTAGAACCGTGTGCAACACGCGCTCGAATGGCGGCAGGCGGCGGGTGCGATCTTCTTCGAGGAAGTCGGTGACGGTGACGGCGACTTCAACGACAAGGAGCGTCAGGACGACGGCGGCGAAGATGCCGCTGGGTTCGACCCAAGCGAAGATCAGGAACAGGACGGCGTAGATCGCTTCGCGCGTGCTGTGCAGTGCGAGTTCGCGGCGGGCGGACGGTTTCGACGGCAAC
>JBKJZU010000368.1:0-2545 GCA_046715015.1 Micropepsaceae bacterium | reverse complement strand
TCTCATAGCCGTGCAACCGGTCGCTGTCGGCCAGATGAACGGCGGAAATGAAGATCATCGCCGTGTCGCGAAAGCGCGGATGCTCGCGGATCATCGCCGCAAGTTCGAAACCGTTCAGGTCCGGCATGCAGACGTCGACCAGAACAACCGCGACGTCGTTCTTCAGCAACTGCTCGAGCGCGTCGCGCGCCGACGAAGCTTTGATCAGATTCTCGCCCAACTCGCCCAGAATGACCTCGTAGGTCATCAGCTTCGCCGGCTGATCGTCGACGAGCAGGATGTTGACTTTGTCGCGTTGGGACATCGCGCGCACTTAGCGGTGGAGCCACATACGGAGCGACGACAGCAATTGCTCCGTATTGACGGGTTTCGCGAGATAGTCCGAAGCGCCGGCGTCCAGACACTTTTCGCGGTCGCCTTTCATGGCCTTCGCGGTGAGGGCGACGATCGGCAAACGCCGGAAGACCGGCCGTTCACGGATCGCGGCAATCGTTTGATAGCCGTCCATTTCGGGCATCATGATGTCCATCAGGACGATGGCCAGATCCGGCGTCGTTTCGACGAGTTCGATCGCTTCGCGCCCCGTCGTCGCCGTCAACACATTCATGCCGCGCCGTTCGAGCACGCTGCTCAAGGCAAAGATGTTGCGCGCGTCGTCGTCGACCAACAGCACCGTGCGGCCGACGAGATCTTCGTCGGAACTGATCAGCCGCTCAAGCATACGTTGTTTCTCGCGCGGCAGGTCGGTGACGACGCGATGCAGGAACAGCGCCGTCTCGTCGAGCAGGCGTTCCGGCGACTCGACACCCTTCACCACGATGCTGCGTGCCATCGTATGGAGGCGGGCGTCTTCTTCCGCCGACAGTTCGCGACCGGTGAACACGATCACCGGAACATCCGAGAGCGTGTCGTCTTCACGTAGTTGCTCCAGGATTTCAAAGCCCGTCATGTCGGGCAGACGCAGGTCGAGTACGACACAATCGGCAGGTTCTTCGCGGAGCAATTTCAGCGCCTCCGCGCCCGTACCCGCACTCACGATTTCGATGTCGTCGTGGCCCAGCAGTTCCTTGATGCTGACCTGTTCGGCCGGGTTGTCTTCCACGACCAACAGGCGCTTGCGGCGGGGCTTTGCGTATTCCTTGATGCGCGAAAGGGCGGCGTCGACGCCCTCCATTGTCGTGGGCTTGGTAACGAACGAGAACGCGCCGCGTGCCAAGCCGTGCTGACGGTCTTCGTCCATGGTGATGATCTGCACCGGAATATGGCGCGTCAGCGGGTTTTGTTTGAGCTGGCTCAGTACGGTCCAGCCCAGCATGTCGGGCAGGAAGACGTCGAGCGAGATCGCCGTCGGCCGATACTGGCGCGCGAGTTCAAGCGCGTCGGCACCGCGGGCGGCGGCCAGCACTTTGAAGCCGTTGTCGCGCGCAAGATCGACGAGCACCCGGCCGTAATGCGGATCATCCTCGACAATCAACAGCACCGCATCGCCGGGTTCGATAGAGGCACGGTCGTCGGGAATGTTCTCGATCACGCGCTCCTGAACGACGTGTACGACGGCGGCCGAGGCGAGTGACCCGAACGTCGGTACGGCTGCCTGACGAACGGTGCCGGAAATCGGACCGGCATAGATGATCGGCAGGTAGAGCGTGAATGTGCTGCCGGAGCCCGGTGTCGAGCGCAGGTGAATTTCGCCGCCCAAGAGGCCCGCGAGTTCGCGGCTGATCGCGAGACCCAAACCCGTGCCGCCGTATTTGCGGCTGGTGCTGGCGTCGGCCTGTTGGAACGCCTCGAAGATGATCTTCTGCTTTTCGGTCGGGATGCCCATGCCGGTGTCCGACACGGAGAAGGCAACGACGGCAGGCGCGTTGTTGAGGACGGGATGATTTTGAGACCATCCGCCGATGGCTGCGGATACGTTGAGCCGCACGCCGCCGCTTTCGGTGAACTTAAAGGCGTTCGACAACAGGTTTTTCAATACCTGCTGCAAGCGCTTGGAGTCCGTCACGATCGTGCGGCCGAGATGCTCGTCGACCTGCACGTCGAACGACAGCCTGCGATTTTCCGCTTCGTGGCGGAACGGCCGGCCGATCATCTCGATCAGGTTTGTGAAGAAGACTTCTTCCGCGTCCACCGAGACGGTGCCGGATTCGATCTTCGAGAGGTCGAGAATGTCGCTGATGAGATTCAAGAGGTCGGTGCCGGCGCCGTGAATGGTGCGGGCGAACTCGACCTGTTTGCCGCTTAAGTTGCCGTCCGGGTTTTCGCCGAGCTGCTGGCCCAAGATCAGGATGCTGTTCAGCGGCGTGCGCAGCTCGTGGCTCATGTTCGCCAAGAACTCGGACTTGTACTTTGAGGTGAGCGCGAGCTCGGCCGCCTTATCTTCCAAGGCGCGCCGGGCTTGTTCGATTTCCTGGTTCTTCGCTTCGACTTCGACGTTGCGTTCGGCGAGCTGTTGGGCCTTGAGTTCGAGCTGCTCGTTCGTTTGCTGCAGTTCGCCTTGCTGCGTTTGCAGTTCGCCGGCGAGTTTTTGCGACTGCTTCAACAG
>JBKJZU010000367.1:0-13585 GCA_046715015.1 Micropepsaceae bacterium | reverse complement strand
CGAATACTCCTGGGAAAGAACGCACCGTTGGACCGGGCGAATGATGGTTGCCTCCGGCATCGTGGGCTTGATCGCCTGGTTTGTGGTCGGAGCAAAGTCGGCCGTGCTGGTGCTGATCGGCCTGATCCTCGCCTCGATGATCGCCGCCGTGATCTTGTCATACGTCTTTTGGCGCGCCGACCCAGACCGCGCCGCCAACGGAACGTCGCTCTAAAGGGGGAATCGCTATGCGAACACTCGATGCAAAGCTTCTGCTCATCGAGGGTATGAATCACATCTTGCGGGCAGTACCGATGGATCGGGCAGCCAACATCGCCACCTACTCGCAGCCGATGCTACCGTAAAAGCCGGAGTTCATGCCCGCTCTCATCGCCTTCATGCGCCGCTAAAGCGGCTTCTGCAGAAAGAAGCGCTTGAACCCTGCGGGATAGTCGAGTGTGCCGAACATCTCGTAGCCGTGCTTCTCGTAAAACGGCCGCGCCTGGAACTCGAACGTGTCCAGATAGACCGCGGTGCATCCGCGCCGCCGTCCCTCGTCTTCCGCAGCGCTCAGCAACTTGCGGCCATGGCCTTGGCTGCGCAGCGCCTCGTCGATCCAGAACCACCGGATGAACAACATCCCCGCCCACGCATTCGCGTAGACACCGCCGCGCACCGTGGCGTCATCACCCTTCAGCGCAATAGCGAACTCCTCATAGGCTGTGGTCGCGAACTGCTTGTTGTATGCATCAAGCCCCTGCCCGATCGCGTCGAGCGTCGCTTTGCTCGGTGGTGCTTCGACACTGATCGACAACTCGCTCATGCCCGCGGCCTCGTCGCCCACAGAAACCCAGCAAAGCCCGCAATGAACGCGAGATCGCCGAGCGAAACCGCATAAAGCGAAAACGGAACCCGTCCGTTCATGTAAGCCTCGGTGAACAGCGCCACGACGCCAGCCTTCCCCACAATACCGAGCCACACCAACGGCCGAAATCGCACCGCGTCCTGGGCGACGAGTGCGTACAAGCCGCCAAAACACACGACCAAAAGTCCGGTGAAGCGGTGGAACAGCAGGTCCGGCGGAACCTCAACACCCAACGATGTCATCATCGCGCCGGGCGCAAGCAGCAATGGCAGCCCCGCGACAAAGTTAAACACCGTCGCCACCCAAAAGAACCAACGCCATCCTGCCACTTCGAGATCCTCGTTAAGCGTGCTGTTCACACTCGCGCGAGCGGACAGTAAGGCGCATTTGGGCCCTCGCGCGCGAGCCCGACGGTCCGCTATATACCCCGAAACCCGATGAAGGCGAGGAGCCGCTTTGACATCACGTGTCGCGAGTCTTGTGACGGCACTTCTTCTTCTGCTTGTCGCTGCGGCCGCCGCGCGCGC
Source organism: Micropepsaceae bacterium (assembly GCA_046715015.1). Classification (GTDB taxonomy): domain Bacteria; phylum Pseudomonadota; class Alphaproteobacteria; order Micropepsales; family Micropepsaceae; genus SZUA-430. The sequence goes on along the minus strand of JBKJZU010000367.1, from coordinate 12,214 downwards.
AGCTGACGTCGCCACGACACCGCGTGTCGAAGCGCGCCTAATCTCGCAAGTGACAGGCGTCCCCGCAAACGGTGGAACGATCTCGATTGCTTTGCTGGAACGCATGCAGCCCGGATGGCACACCTATTGGCGAAACCCCGGCGAGTCCGGCGAACCCACCACGATCGCCTGGACGCTGCCGCAGGGATTCGCGGCGGGACCGATCGTCTGGCCGCATCCGGAACGCATTCCGTTCGGCGAACTTGCGAACTACGGTTTCCCGGAAGAGGTGCTGCTGCGCACTGAGGTCACCGTGCCCCCCGGTCTCACGCCGGGTTCCACCGTGACGTTCAAGGCCGACGCAGCTTGGCTCGTCTGCAAAGACATTTGCATTCCTGAGAGGGTCACGCTCGATTTGGTGCTGCCGGTCGTCGCCGAGCCCGCGGCAAATGCGCAGTGGCAAGCCGCCTTCGCCGCGTCGCGTCTGCGCGAGCCAGCGAAGAGCGCAGCATTCGACGCGCGCTTCGCGGCGAGCGATACCGAAGTCACGCTGTTCTTCGTGCCGACTTTAAACCGCATTGAGCGCGGGATCGGCGCGCTGTTCTTTCCCTATGACAAGGGTTTGATCAAAGCGTCGGCACTGCAGGCCGCCGAGCCGCGCGGCGAAGGCTTCGCGATCGTGGTGCCGCCCGCCTATAAACTTCGCGATCCGGAAAAGCGAAGCACCATCGCCGAAATCCGAGGCGTCCTTGTCCTCGCCGCGCAAAGTAACGCACCGGCGCAATCGTATGAGGTGACGCTTCGCGCGGGCGCCGTGCCGCCAGGCCCCGCGCTGATCGCGGCCGCCGCAGATCTAGGGCTCGGCCAGGCAATTCTGTTCGCCCTCCTCGGCGGCCTCATTCTCAACCTGATGCCGTGCGTCTTCCCGATCCTTTCGATGAAGGCGATGGCGCTCATTCGGGCTGGCCACACCGAGCATCCGTGGACGGACGGCATTGCCTATCTCATCGGCGTGATGACGACCTTCGCGGGCCTCGCCTTGGCGCTGCTCTGGTTGCGTGCCATGGGCGAAGACGTGGGTTGGGGATTCCAGCTGCAATCGCCGTTGTCGGTCGCGATCCTCGCCTACATCCTGGCGCTCGTCGGCTTGAACCTCTCCGGTGTCTTCCAAATCGGCGGAAGCGTCCAAGGGACGGGGCAGGGACTCGCCGCGCGTGGTGGTGTCGTCGGTGCGTTCTTCACCGGCGTACTCGCCGTGATTGTTGCAGCACCCTGTACCGCGCCGTTCATGGGTGCCGCGATGGGCTTCGCGTTCACGCAAGACCCGGCCGTAACGCTCGCGATCTTTCTAGCCCTTGGTTTCGGCCTCGCACTGCCATGGGTGATCGTAAGCTTCAGCCCGGCGCTGATCCGTCTACTGCCGAAGCCCGGCGAATGGATGGAGCGCTTCAAGCAGTTCCTCGCATTCCCGATGTATGGCGCTGCAGCGTGGCTCGTTTGGGTGCTGTCGCAGCAAGTGAACCCGGAAGGCCTCTTCCGCGTGATGATCGGCCTCGTCCTCTTGGCACTTGCAGCTTGGGCGTTCGGTGTCGTTCAGGCACGTGCCGCGTTGTCTCGCCGGATCATCCTCTCAAGCGCGATCTTCTTGCTCGCACTCGCCGGCGCAGTTGCGCTGATCGCGTTGCCGTTCAAAACGCGCACAACCGACGCGCCAAACGTGGAAGGTGGCACGACGCTGTCGGAACCTTATTCCGCGGCGCGCCTTGCGGCCTTGCGTGCGGAAGGCAAGCCGGTCTTCGTCAATCTGACGGCGGCCTGGTGCGTCAGTTGCCTCTACAACGAACGCGTCGCGCTATCGGCCGCGGCAGTTGCAGACGCGTTCAAGGCGACGGGAACGGCTTATCTCGTCGGTGACTGGACGAACCAAAACGCGGAAATCAGCGCACTCCTGAAAACCCATGGACGTGAGGGCGTGCCGCTCTATCTGTATTTTCCACCGGGCGGTGGCGCGCCGAAGATACTGCCGCAAATCCTGACGCAATCTCTGATGATGGAAACCCTAGGGGCCACACGATGAAACATCTCTTCACCGCCGCAGCCGCTTCCTTGACCGCGATCTCGCTCGCATTTGCAGCGCCGATCGTCGGCAAGCCCGCACCGCAATTCACGGCGACCGACTCGAACGGCAAGTCGCGCGCACTCGCCGACTTCAAGGGCAAGACTGTGGTCCTCGAGTGGACGAACGACGGCTGCCCCTATGTCAAAAAGCACTACGGCTCGGGCAACATGCAAAAGCTTCAGCAAGAGGTGAAGGCGGCGGGCGGCGTCTGGCTCTCGATCATCTCGTCCGCGCCCGGCAAGCAGGGCTACGTCCAAGGCGCGGGCGCGAACCAGCTCACGACATCGCGCAGCGCCAACCCGACGGCGGTACTCCTCGATCCGGTCGGTGCGGTTGGTCGCGCTTACGAAGCGCAAACAACGCCGCACATGTTCGTGATCGATCCTGCGGGAACCCTACGTTATATGGGCGCGATTGACGATCAACCGTCGACCGATGTGGCCACAATCGCAACCGCGCGCAATTATCTACGCGAAGCCTTCAAAGCGGTGTCGTCGGGCGGCAAGGTCGCGGAGACGGCGACCGACCCATACGGTTGCAGCGTCAAGTATTGATCAGGCCGCGCAGGCGTCGGTGGGCACGCTTGGTGCGCCGACGACTGCGGCGCCGGGAAGCGTTACCTTCACGCACGTGCCCTGGCCTAGCGTGCTCTCGAAGGTCAGCGACCCGTTCATGAGTTCGATGTAGCGCTTGACGAGATAAAGGCCGGCACCCATCCCGTCGTGCTTGCGCGAAAAGTTCTGGTCGGCATGTCTGAACAAGTCGGTCAAGTGCGGCATCAGCGCGGGGTCGATACCTTTGCCGTCGTCGCGCACCTCGAAACAAAACGCCGTGCCCTCGACCCATGCACGAATTGCGATGTTGCCTTGCTCGTTCGTGAACTTGATCGCGTTCGAGAGCAGGTTGGCGAGGGTCTGCTTGATGACCCGCTTGTCCGCAAGCACGCGCCTGGCGCCTTCGCCGACATGCAAGGTAATCGTCTGTTGCTTGTAGTCGCGCGAGGTACGCGCGAACTCCGCTGAAGCCTCGGCGCATTCGTCGAAGGCAAGCTCGTCGATCGCACGCGCCTGTGCGTCCTGCTCCAGCCGTGAAATTTCCAAGATGTTGTTGACGAGTGAGAGTAGGTGATGGCCGCTCTTGGCGACCACGTCCGCAAACTCCACGTACTGCGGCTGGCCGAGTGGCCCCAGAAGCTGCCCCGCCATCATCTCCGAAAATCCGATGATGGCGTTCAGTGGCGTGCGCAATTCGTGGCTCATATTCGCGATGAAGTTCGATTTCGCACGCTCCGCCAAATAGCGCTGCTCTTGCGCGCTCCGCTCGGCTTCCTCCGCCCGGCGTCGCGCCGTCACGTCGCGCAGGGTGTAGACGTCGATGCGGATCGGAGTGCCGTTGGCAGCCGGCACCGTCATGCGCCGCACGCTGACGTCAAGCAACACGTCGCCGCCGTCGCAATCCACGCAAAGGTCCACATGCCTCAGCGTGTCGTTGGCGCTTGCACTCTGCGGAATGCTTTCGAATGTCGGCAGATAACGGCTGACCTGCCGGCTCGCGAGCGACTTCCGGGTCGAGTTCAAAAGTACCGCCGCCCGCTCGTTGCAAAGCTCGATCCGGCCTTCATGATCGGCCACGATCACGCCGTCCGAACTCTCCTCGACGATCAGATTCACAAGTACGCGCCGGAAGTTCCCGTTCGACCGTTCTCGCAGCACCGCTCGTGCGCGCGCGCTGAGTTCGCGGTAACTCACGCACAGGAAGGCAGCGGCCGTGGCAAACATGGCCGGCGCCGTCTCGACAAGAACGGGAAACGCCGCCAGCACAAGCGTGGGCGCCGCAAAAAGCGTCAGGCTCGTACCCACGAACGGCATGCCGAAGCTGCGGAAGGTCCAGTTCGAGCGGGTCGGCCGCAAAATGGCAAGCGCAATCGCGACGATGACAAGCGCGCCCCAAGGCCCGATCGGCATCAATGTCCGTCCTTGAAGGATGCTCTCGGTCATCAACGCTTGCAGTTCGACGCCTGGTATGACGCCGCGCACGGGCACAGGGACGTAGTCGCCGAGTTCGATCGCGGTCGCACCCACGATTACGCGCTTACCGCGCACGGCAGCCGGGTCGAACGTCCCGTACAGAACGTCGATCATCGAAAGGCGAGGAATCGATGCGCTGTCGATGCCGAAATCGATATCGAAACTCGTGATCGTCGACGAACCCTTCTGTCCGAGCAAGGCGGCAAAGGTCGGCCGATAGTAGCCGTCATCGAGAAAGAGACCGAAACTTCCGCGTCGCGCCTTTCCCATCGGTGCAAACACGTTCGCGTTGCCGACCAAGGCATGTTTGCGAAACATCGCCAGCGGATTGGTTTCCGTCAGGTCGTCGCTGATGCCGCGTTCGGTGTGCTGAATGAACGACGGCAGTACCACGCGTCCCTCGGCGCCCCCGATGGCCGCCGCAAGCGCCGCGTCTTCTTCCGGCTGGGAAGGCGAAGAAAAGTCTATATCGAGCCCGATGAGTTCGGCGCCCGCGGCCCTAAGGCGGTTGATCGCCTCCGCATGCCGGCTGCGCGGCCACGGCCAAGTTTGCACGGCGGCGAGGCTTCGCGGGTCGATTTGAACGATGACGATGTTGCCGGACGCCGGCCGCGTGACGACGCGAAATAGCGCGTCATTGATCGAGGCTTGGAACGCGGCGAACAGCCCGGCCGAAGCCAGGGCTGCCGCCAGCGTGAAGATGATCAACTCGTAACGCCACTCCGAGGTGGCGCGGTCGATCCTATATGCCGCCACCCCCATGGCCTCTCATCAACCCCTAGTTTCCGAGCAGGCCAGCAAGGCCACTCCCACCTCGTATGGTATCGATCAGATCGCCGACAACGCCGCCGCCGACGTTGTTCGTGACATCGAGCACCGGAGCGACGACCGGATCGACGACGTCGACGACCGGCGCAACGACGTCGACGACAGGCGCGACGGCCGGCGCATCGACTGTGCCCGGTGCGAGGGCGACACCGTCCTTGACCGGCAGCCCATCGCCTTTGACCGGAGCGGCGCTGTCGATCGCAACCACGTCGCTGGTCACCAGGCCGCCTGAGACTTCCTTGAGGTCGACCTCGAGGTTGCCGATCGCCGCGGGGATCAGAACCGCCCGCGTATTTCCACGGTCGCCCTTCGGCGTCTCTGGGCCCTGCGGTACCTCGCTCGGGCGCGTACGGTCGATGCTGATCTCGCCGCCGCTCTCGCGCGACACCAGGGCCGTGAAACCCGGACGCACGAACTCGACATCCGCTTGACCCGGGGTTGAGACCTCCACCAGACCCTCGCTCACCGCGACCGATGCCTCGCCGGCGCCGACAGTCACTGTGAACGCTGTGCCTTTCACGACGGCTGCCATGTACGGCGTATCGACCTGGAAGTGCGGCTTTTGCTGCTTACCGATCGTGTAGATCGCAGACCCCAAGTTCTGAAGAACCTGGGTGTTACCATTGATTGGATCGCCGGGGAGCTGGACGCGGCTGTTCGGTTCGATGAGCACCGTCTCGTCGCCGCGTACCAAAACCGCGCGGCCCGACGCCGTTTCGATCCATGCGTCTGCCGGCAGTTCCTGCTCGCGTTTCAGCGCGACAGGCATCAGTCCCGGCCCACCGACGCGAACCACGCCTGCCGTATCGACGACGCGCCACCCGTCGCCGGCTTGGGCGTTGGTAGGGAACGCGGCAATGATGACCGCCGCGGCGGCAAATATCCAACGAACGCGCATGGGTTCAGCCTCCGAACCGTGGAATGCCGAAAATCACCCGCTCGCGCCTAAGGTCCTGGAAAGAAGTTTGGTTGACGCCGGATAAGAAGCCAGTTCGAAGTTTTCGATCTGTTGTTATCGTTGAGCGTTCGTTAACGCCTGCCGACGCTGGTTACTCTTCGTTAACCGTTAGGGCCTCATTAATCGAGATTAACGGCTCGATTCGATGAAATGCTGACCGCACAGCACAGGTCCATGGCGAGGTGCGTGGTTGCCGCACTCTGTTTGTGCGCGGCGACCTTGACGCTTGGCGCCGCCGAAACCACGGACCCGGAGCGCATTGAAGAGCGGTTGCCGGCCGATCAACCGAAGCCGGACGTCGCAGCGCCGCGCCCCGTGCGCGTCGACGAGCAGGACTTGGCCTCGATCCCACAATTCGTTTTGAAGTCCGTCGTTATCGACGGCATGACCGCGATTGATCCGGCTGAGGCTGAGGCGTGCTACCGGGAACTCACGGGTAAAGAAGTCGGCGGCGCCAGTTTGGTCGGCGTGACCCGCTGCCTGACTCAACTCTATCGGGACCGCGACTTCTTTCTATCACGCGCAATCATACCCCCGCAGGAAGTCCGCGACGGCAGCCTGACGGTGCGCGTGTTCGAGGGCTACATCGCGTCCGTTCAGCCCGACGGACTGGATCAAGCCGACGCCGACGCCCAGTTTGCACCGGCGTTTGCCGAGCGGCCCACAACGCTCGCAACGTTCGAGCGCAGCCTCCTGCTGCTGGCAGACCGCTACGGCCAGCGCATCGCGTCGACACGGCTGGCCGCCGACGAAGCCGACCCAGCGCGATACACGCTCAAGCTTGCCGTCAAACTTATTCCGGTGGGTTGGCGCGCCTTCGGCGACAATCGCGGCGATGCCTATCAGGGCCCGGAGCAAGGCTTGCTTTCGGCCTCGCTGAACTCGCCATTCGGTGCAAGCGATCGCATCGCCGCACAGCTCTTCACAGCGCCCGCGGACACGAAGGAACTAGTCTTCGCCGATATCGGCTATGGCCGCGGCTGGTTCGGCGGGGATCTTTGGACGGAGGTTGGAATGTCAACCTCGCGCAGCAGCAGCGGCGGTGCGTTTCCCAGTTTCGTCAGCGAGTCCGATCGCCGCTACGCGCGTTTGATCGTGCCGCTCTTGCGGTCGCGCGAACAGTCTCTGTGGGTAAGGTTGCAAGCCGACATGCGCGACACGGAGAGTGTGTATCTGGATGCTTCCGAGGTGCACGAACGCACCCGCGTGCTACGAGGCAGCTTCAGCTATGCGCTGGTCGCAGGAGCGACACGCGCCGACGTCTCGCTTGAGGCATCACGAGGCCTCGACGCATTTGACGCCTCGAAGACCGGCGATGCGAACCTCAGCCGCCCGGATGGTCGCCCACAGTTCACCAAAGCCAAACTCGACGCCACGATCACGCACGCTCTCTTTGCCAAGCTCGACGTCGTAGCCACCGGTTCGGCGCAGTGGGCCGATGGCGCTTTGGTCGGTTCCGAAGAGTTCGGCGCTGGAGGCGCCCGCTTTGGCCGCGCTTACGACTACAGCGAGATCGTCGGCGACCAGGGTCTGGCAAGCGCGATCGAGTTTCGTTGGACGTGGAGGCAGATCAACGACTGGCTGACGTCCGTGCAGGTCTACGCATTTGCGGACGCCGCCACCGTCTGGAACAACGACACCCTGTCCGAGAGCCTCACCTCAGCCGGCGGCGGAGTGCGCCTCGGCGTCATTCCAGGCTTCGTTGCGGCCGTCGAAGTCGCCAAACCGCTGTCTCGCGACGTTCAATCCCAAGGCGATCGCACGCCGCGCGTCTTCGTATCGCTCTCCGCCGCTTGGTAGTGCGGCAACGGGCACAACAAACTAAGTAATTGATTTTACTGTAGGAAATTGCGGGAGTCGCAATTTTCTTTCGCGGCCTACTTGACGCTATCGGCGCCGGCCCCTAAATCCAGCGCGCGTTTTGGCACTCACTCAAGGTGAGTGCTAGCAGTACGCCAAATCCAAAGCTCAAGTCATTTAGGAGAGAACCCATGAAGTTCCGTCCGCTCGGCGACCGTGTGGTTGTGAAGCGTGTGCAGGAAGAACTGAAGACGGCTGGCGGGATCATTATCCCCGATAGCGCTCAGGAAAAACCCCAAGAAGGCGAAGTCGTCGCCGTCGGCCCCGGCGGGCGCGACGAAAAGGGCGACCGCATCACCCCGGAAGTGAAGGTCGGCGACCGCATCCTGTTCGGCAAGTGGTCCGGCACCGAAGTGAAGGTCGACGGCCAAGAGCTGTTGATCATGAAAGAGTCCGACATCATGGGCGTGCTCGAGGGCGCGAAGAGTTCGTCGAAGAAAGCGGCTTAAGACCGAAAGGTCTGGCCGCTTTTTTGTCGAGCCCACCCCTCTACATCCCAAAAGACAGAGAGAAAAATTCAAATGGCAGCGAAAGAAGTCAAATTTCACGCAGACGCGCGCGCGCGCCTTCTGCGCGGCGTCGACATCCTGGCCGATGCGGTCAAGGTGACGCTGGGTCCGAAGGGCCGCAACGTCGTCATCGACAAGTCGTTTGGCGCCCCGCGCTCGACGAAGGACGGCGTCACGGTCGCCAAGGAAATCGAACTTGCCGACAAGTTCGAGAACATGGGCGCGCAGATGGTGCGCGAAGTTGCCCAGAAGACGAACGACACGGCCGGCGACGGCACGACGACGGCGACTGTTCTGGCCCAAGCGATCGTTCGCGAAGGCATGAAGTCGGTGGCCGCCGGCATGAACCCGATGGACCTGAAGCGCGGCGTAATGCTCGCGGTCGAAACGGTCGTCGCGGATCTCAAGAAGCGCTCGAAGAAGGTCAAGTCGAACGAAGAGATCGTCCAGGTCGGCACGATTTCGGCGAACGGCGACGTCTGGGTCGGCAAGAAGCTCGCGGAAGCGATGGCGAAGGTCGGCAACGAAGGCGTCATCACGGTTGAAGAGGCAAAGTCCCTCGACAGCGAACTCGAAGTCGTCGAAGGCATGCAGTTCGACCGCGGCTACATCTCGCCGTACTTCGTGACGAACGCCGAGAAGATGGTGGCGGAACTCGAAGATCCGTACATCCTGATCCACGAGAAGAAGCTGTCCAGCTTGCAGCCGATGCTGCCGATCCTGGAATCGATCGTCCAGACCGGCCGCCCGCTGCTCATCATCGCCGAAGAGGTCGAAGGTGAAGCGCTGGCGACGCTCGTTGTCAACAAGCTGCGCGGCGGCTTGAAGGTCGCGGCCGTGAAGGCTCCGGGCTTCGGCGACCGCCGCAAGGCGATGCTCGAAGACATCGCGATCGTCACGAACGGCGAAGTGATCTCCGAGGAACTCGGCGTGAAGCTCGAGAACGTGAAGATCACCCAACTCGGCACCGCCAAGAAGGTTCGCATCACGAAGGACGACACCACGATCATCGACGGTGCGGGCAAGAAGAAGGACATCCAAGACCGCGTGGCCCAGATCAAAGCGCAGATCGAAGACACGACGTCGGACTACGACAAAGAAAAGCTGCAAGAACGTCTCGCGAAGCTCGCGGGCGGCGTTGCGGTCATCCGCATCGGCGGCGCGACGGAAGTCGAAGTGAAGGAGCGCAAGGACCGCGTCGATGACGCGCTGAACGCGACGCGTGCGGCGGTCGAAGAAGGCATCGTCCCGGGCGGCGGCGTCGCTCTGCTCTACACGACCAGGGCGTTGATCGGCCTCAAGGGCGACAACGACGACCAGACGGCAGGCGTCAACATTGTCCGCAAGGCGATCCAGTCCCCGATCCGTCAGATCCTCGAGAACGCAGGCGTCGAAGCTTCGCCGGTCGTCAACAAGCTGCTCGAAGGCAAGTCTTCGACGGCGGGCTTTGATGCGCAGAAGGAAGACTATGTCGACATGATAGACGCGGGCATCATCGACCCGACGAAGGTCGTGCGCACGGCGCTGCAGGATGCAGCCTCGGTCGCCGGCCTCCTGATCACGACCGAAGCCATGATCGCCGAGCGTCCGGATCCCAAGAAGGGCGGCGGCATGCCGGGCGGCATGGGCGGCATGGGCGGAATGGACATGGACATGTAAGGCGCTTGCGGGCGCGAAGGCGTCGCCTGCAAAGTCTTGCCCCGCGAAAGCGGGAATCTACGCCAAGAAAAGTAAGGCCCCGGCCACAAACCGGGGCCTTTCGTCATTTTGCGAAGGCGATAGGATGATCGCATGATCAGGTTCGCTCTCGCGCTTCTCGTGGCACTCGCGTTTGCCTCGCAGGCCACCGCCAAGCCCTACGTCGTTCCCAACACCGAAGTGATCGCGCTGCGCTCGAAGCAAACCCGCGCGAACTATCAGCTCTTCGTCGCCCTTCCGTCCGACTACCGCACATCGAAGAAGACATACCCCGTCGTCTACATGTTGGACGCGGACTACTCGTTCGCGCTCGTACGCAATGTCGTCCAGCACTTCGTCGAACGCGAAGACCTTCCACCCGTAATCCTGGTCGCAATCGCTTATCCGGGCGCGGACCGCGACCGCGTCACCTACCGAACAAACCGCACGCGCGACTACACGCCGGACTATGCGCCGGACGGCGGCTACGGCGCCGAGTATCAGAAGGTCTCGGGCGGCGGCCCAAAATTCCGCGCATTCATCGCGACCGAATTGATCCCGCTGATCGAAAGCCGCTATCGCACGCAAGGCGACGACCGCACGATCATCGGCCACTCCTACGGTGGCCTGTTTGCGACGTACGTTCTTCTGACCCAGCCTGGGCTCTTCAAGCGGTATGTAATCGTCAGCCCGTCGCTGTGGTACTCCAACCGCATTGCGCTGACGATGGAACAGGCGGCCGCTGCAACGGGCATTCGTCCCGATGCGCGCGTGTTCTTGGGTGTGGGATCGCGCGAGAACCGGCCAATGGTCGACGACTTGGTGGAACTCGTCAAAAATTTGCGATCGCGCAATAACCCGAAACTGACGGTGGAATACCGCATCTACGACGGCGAGACCCACAACAGCGTCTTCCCCGGCGCCGTCACGCGCGGGTTGTTGTCCGTTTTCGAAGACGTAAACTGACGGCTTAAGCCGCGATCAGCCCACGCTCTTGCAGCGCGACACGATAGGCGCCGAACAAGCGTTCGAGTTCGCCGGTGTCGGTGGAATCGAACTGCTGCTGGTCGGCAAGCTTGGCCTCGAGCGCGGCCGCCGATCGCGACATGGCGCTGGCTCCGGCCATTGCGCCTGCGCTCTTGAGCGAATGCGCCAGCCGCACAGCCTCGTCGCTGGACCGCCCCGCCTTCGCAAGCGAAGCGAGTCTCGTCAGCTTTTCGGCCGCGTCCGACACAAATGTATCTATCAAGAGCCGCAGCATCTCCTCGCCCGAGTCGTCCTGGAAGCGATCGAGCACACCGGCATCGAACACAGCGTCGCTGGCGTGGGCGCATGGCTCCTCGACAAGCCTCCCAAACCGCTCGGTGCCTGTCAGGGCGCCGGCGATCGCGATCATGAGGTCTTCCTTTCGGAACGGCTTGCCGATGTGCCCGTTCATGCCGACCGCTTTGCACCGGTCGACGTCGCGCGAGAACGCATTGGCGGTAAGCGCAATGATCGGCACCTGCGCGCGCGCGCCCTTCAGCGAACGGATCGCCCGTGTCGCGTCGAGGCCGTCCATCTCGGGCATATGGACATCCATGAGAACGACGTCGTACGGGCGTTGCCGCACCGCTTCGATCGCTTCAAGACCGTTGGCAGCGAAGTCCGGCGCGATGCCGTATTTCGTAAGAACGGAACGCGCGACGAGTTGATTGGTGGAATTGTCTTCGGCCACGAGAACGCGAATGGGGCGCCCGAGTTGCGCGATTGATTGCAATGCCGCGTTCAAGCGCTCAGCTTCGAACAGGCGGTTCGAACCCTCGCAATCTTCGGCAGATGCGGCATCGACGGGAAGCTCGAACCAGAACGTGGAGCCCGCGCCCGCCACGCTCTCGACGCCGATTGCGCCACCCATGCGTTCGGTCAGTTTCTTGGAGATCGCAAGCCCAAGTCCTGCCCCGCCGTAGCGGCGCGAGATGGACGCGTCGGCCTGGCTGAAGCTTTGAAACAGCCTGTCGAGTCGCTCCGCCGGAATCCCGATACCTGTATCGGCGACCGTGACTTTCAGCGTGGTCTTCGTGCCGTCCACCGGGGCGCTCGCTCTCAGCGTAACCGTGCCCGTTTCGGTAAACTTGACGGCGTTCCCGAGGAGATTCAGCACGACCTGACGGACGCGCCCCGGATCGGCACGAACGTAGCGAGGCACTTCCTCGCCGATCTCGACCCGGATACCGATGCCCTTCGCGTTCGCGCGCGGCGTCACGATTTCGCACGC
>JBKJZU010000366.1:0-2502 GCA_046715015.1 Micropepsaceae bacterium | reverse complement strand
CGGCGCGCCTTGCGAATTTCTTGCCGCGCCTGTCGCAGCGCTTCGGCTGTGACGGCGCAGGTGTTCACGATCACCGCGTTCTCAAGACCGGCGGCGCGCGCCTTGTCGCGAATGACTTCTGACTCATAGGTGTTGAGTCGGCATCCAAGCGTGATCACATCGACGCTCATGACGCATCCGTGAAATAACGGTCGGCCAGCTCGCCGGTGAAATTGAGCTCTGTCGGCCCCGTCATCAGTACATGGTTGTCTTCGCGCCACTCGATGTCGAGTGGCCCACCGTCGAGCACGATCCTGACCTTGCGATCGGTCAGCCTGCGCCGCGCTGCTGCAACCGTTGTCGCACAAGCCGCAGACCCGCAGGCCAAAGTCAAACCCGCGCCCCGTTCCCAGACGCGTAGGCGAACTTCACTCTTCGACTTGATCTGCGCCAGGCTGATATTCGCCCGCTCCGGGAAAAGGGGATGATGCTCCAGCATCGGCCCGATCTTCTTCAAATCGTGCGCGTCCGCGTTCTCGACGAAGAAGATGCAATGCGGGTTTCCCATGTTGACCGCGGAGGGTCCGAACAACACCGGCGCATCGATCGGCCCGACCTTGATGTCGAGTGTCCGCGTATCCATGCGCTCGGCGAGCGGAATCTGCTGCCAATCGAGCTTCGGCTCACCCATGTCCACGGTCACGCGCCCGTCCTCTGTGCGGCGGCAATCCAGCAACCCGCCGTCGGTCAGAAGGGTCAGCGCCGCCTTGCCCGATTCTTTCAACAACAAATCGGCGACGCAGCGCGTGCCGTTTCCACAGGACTCCGCCTTGCTTCCGTCGGGGTTCCAGATGCGCAACACCGCATCACCCGCACCGCTGGCAGGTTCGATCACCAGCAACTGATCGAAGCCGACACCGCGATGCCGGTCGCCGATCAGCTTTGCCGCAGCTGCGCCGATTTTCAACCTTTGCGCGCGTGCATCGACAACGACAAAGTCGTTTCCGAGTCCGTTCATCTTGTAAAACGCAACGCCCATGGGGGCGTTATATGGCATCCGCGCTCAAAACTGGCGAGCCCCCGTCGCTACTACTTTTGAGATTGATCTGGCGGCCGAACGCGTCGGCGCACGGGAAATTTTTCCCCTTCTCCCGTCACTCCCGCGTGGTGCGAACGTTAATCTCGCGTGTTAGACAGATTCGGCGCGGGGTTTGGGGCGCGACTGGGTTCGAGCGCTTGAGGTCCGAAGTGCCGATGCGAGTGGCGGTTGCGGGAGCTTTGCTCTCGCTTTTTTCCTGTTTGATGGCAGTCGCGGCAACCGCCGACGATCCGTTCCTTTGGCTTGAGGACGTTCGCGGCCAACGTGCGCTCAAATGGGTCCGCGCTCAGAACGAGCTGACGCTGCGGTCGCTCCGCAGCGACGGCGGTTATGGCGAATCGCTCGCCGCAGCCTCCGCAATCGTGGGCGCAAAAGATCGCATTCCGTACGGCAGTCTGGCTGCAGGCTGGGTTCACAATTTCTGGCAGGACGAGCGCCACCCGCGCGGCGTATGGCGCCGCACGCAGCTCGCCGATTATCGCGACAGCGATCCCGCGTGGGAAACGTTGATCGATCTCGACGCGTTGGCCGCGTCCCAGGGCAGCGATTGGACGTGGCGCGGTACGGAGTGCCTTCCGCCCGCTTTCGCCCGCTGCCTGATCCGGCTTTCTCAGAACGGCGATGATGCAGTCGTTGTGCGCGAGTTCGACATCGCGACGAAATCGTTTGTGCGCAACGGCTTCGACATCGGTTTGGGCAAGACCGACGTCTCGTGGGTCGACATGCACACGGTCGTCGTCGCGACGAACTGGGGCAAAGGCTCGCTCACCGCTGCAGGGGCTCCGCGTACGGTGAAGCTGTGGAATCGCGGCGAGAAGATCGGCGACGCGAAGACGATCTACGAAGGCAAGCCCGGTGACGTCGCCGTTCGCCCGCTTGTGTATTTCGATGAAAAAAATCGCGCCGAGATATTCATCGTCCGCAGACTGACGGGTTCCGACAGCGAAGTGCTGTACGTGGATGCCAACTCGCGCGTCACCCGCTTAGCCGTGCCGCGCTCTCTTGATTTCAAAGGTCTGCACAGCCGTCAGGTTCTGTTCCACACCACGCGCGCGTGGCAAATTGCCGGCACGACCTTCGAACAAGGCGCGCTCGTCGGCTTCTCGCTCGACGAATACATCGGCAACGGTGGCGCCATTCCCGCGGTGAAGGCCCTATTCACGCCGGAGCGGCGGGTTGCGATCACCGATGTCACGCTTGGCCGTGACGCCGTCTATCTCACGCTGCTCGACAACGTGAAGGGCCGCATCCACGAAGTGACCTATGACGGGCATCAGTGGTTCTGGCGCCGCATGACGTTGCCCGAGAGCGGCAGCGCCGAAGTCGTGAGCGCAAGTCCCGTCGACGCGGAAGTCCTGATCAAATTCCAAAGCTTCGTCACCCCAGACCGCCTCTACCTCGCAACCAAGGGCAAGGTGCCGAAG
>JBKJZU010000365.1:0-3576 GCA_046715015.1 Micropepsaceae bacterium | reverse complement strand
GGCTGGCGTCCATTTCCGCGATCAATTTGTCGGTCGTCATGCCGGGACGCCATTCGGACTCCGGCTTCAGATTGACGACCGTCTCGAACATTTCGAGCGGCGCGGGGTCGGTCGCGGTCTGGGCCCGCCCCGCCTTCCCGAACACGGACGCGACTTCGGGAAACGACTTGATGATCTTGTTCTGCGTCTGGAGGAGTTCGGCCGCCTTCGTCACCGAAAGGCCGGGCAGGGTGGTTGGCATGTAGAACAGCGTGCCTTCGTTCAGCGTCGGCATGAACTCCGAGCCGGTGCGCATCAGCGGCCAGACCGACACGGCGAGCACGGCAAGGGCGACGCCCACGGTTGCAAGGCGTGCGCTAAGAACGGTGCGGATGATCGGGCGATAGAGCGCGATCAGAACGCGGTTGATCGGGTTTTCGCTTTCGCTGCGGATTCTGCCTTTGATGAACAACACCATCAGCGCCGGGACCAGCGTCACCGACAACAGCGCAGCCGCCGCCATCGCGAACGTCTTGGTGAAGGCGAGCGGATGGAACAGGCGGCCTTCCTGCGCCTCGAGCGCAAAGATAGGCAGGAACGAAACCGTGATGATCAGGAGGCTGAAGAACAGCGACGGGCCGACTTCGACGGCGGCGTCGACGATCGCCTGACCGCGGGATTCGCCGGGTTTCAGACGCTCGATGTGTTTGTGCGCGTTCTCGATCATGACGATAGCCGCATCGACCATCGCGCCGATCGCGATCGCGATGCCGCCCAGGCTCATGATGTTGGAGCTGAGGCCCAAGACCTTCATGCCGGCGAAGGCGAGCAGCACGCCCACGGGCAGCATGATGATGGCGACAAGCGCGCTGCGGACATGCAGCAGGAACACGATGCAGACCAAGGCGACGATGATGCTCTCTTCGGTGAGCGTGCGTTCGAGTGTCGCGATGGCGCGGTTGATCAGGTCGGAACGGTCGTAGACCGGCACGATGCGCGTGCCCTCGGGCAAGCTCGGCAGAATGTCGTCGAGCGCCTTCTTGGCCGCTTCGATCACGTCGATCGTATTGGCGCCCTGACGCTGCGCGACGATGCCGGAGGCGACTTCGCCCTCGCCGTTCAGTTCGGCGACGCCGCGCCGCTCGTCCGGGCCGATCTCGACGCGCGCCACGTCCTTGATCGTCACAGGCACGCCGCCCATCGATTTCAACATTATCGCTTCGATGTCGCCGGCACCCTTGAGATATCCGCGGCCGCGCACGGCGTGTTCGGTTTCGCTGAGTTCGACGACGCGGCCGCCGACGTCGCGGTTCGACGCGGCAATCGCCTTTCGTACGTCGTCGAGCGTGATACCAAGCGCCAGAAGCCGCTTCGGATCGACGACGACGTTGTACTGTTTGACGAGGCCGCCGACGCTGGATACCTCGGCGACGCCGTCGGCCTTTGCCACGGCGAAGCGGGCATACCAATCTTGCAGCGAGCGCGTCTCGGCAAGGTTCAAATTGGGATGTTCGATCGCGTACTGGTAAACCCAGCCGACGCCGGTAGCGTCGGGCCCGAGCGTAGGCGTCACGCCGGCGGGCAACCGCCGGGCAACCGCATTCAAATATTCGAGCACGCGGCTTCGCGCCCAATAAAGATCGGTGCCGTCCTCGAAAATCACGTAGACGAAGCTGACGCCGAAATACGAGAACCCGCGCACCGCACGCGACTTCGGTACGCTCAGCATCGCGGTCGTCAGCGGATAGGTGACTTGATCTTCGATCACCTGCGGCGCTTGGCCCGGATACTCGGTGTAGATGATGACTTGCGTGTCGGAGAGATCGGGGATCGCGTCGACCGGCGTGGTCACGAGCGCATAGACCCCGGCAAACGTCGCGAGCGCCGTCGCGACGAGCACAAGCAGAAGATTCTGCGCCGACCAGCGGATGATGCCGGCGATCATTGTGTCTTTTCCTTCGCGGGCGGCTCGCCGGCCGTGAAACTCTGCAACGCCGCCCGAAGATTGCTTTCGGCGTCGATCAGGAACGTCGCCGAGGTCACGACCTCTTCCGTGCCGTCGAGGCCCGAAAGGATCGCGACCAAGCCGTTCGCGCGGCGGCCGGCTGTCACCGCGCGCGGCTCGAACCGCCCTTCGCCACGCACGACGAGCACGACTTGGCGGGACCCCGAGTCGATGAGCGCGCTATCGGGCACGGTCATGACGGGTTCGCTTGGCGGACTTGCAACCTCGATCGAGGCGAACATGCCCGGAAGCAACACGCCGTCGGGGTTCGCAAGTTCGATGCGCACCTTCGCGGTGCGCGTCGTCATCGAAACTTCCGGATAGACGAACGTCACCTTGCCGTCGAACGTCCGGCCGGGAAGCGCGTTCAGCGTGATGCGCGCCGTTGCGCCGGGCTTTGTGATTGCAAGTGAATTTTCCGGCGCCTCGCCGATCACCCAAACGTTCGACAGATCGGCGAGGCGGTAGAGGACCGTGCCTTCTTCCGCGTGCATGCCGGTGACCGCGAGCTTTTCAACGACCGTGCCGTTCTGCTGCGCATACCACGTGATATGGCCCGAAGGCACGCGCGTACGGATCAGCCGCGCGATCTCGCGTTTGGGCACTTCATATAGGCTTAGGCGCTCGCGCGCCGTCGCTTCGGACCGCGCATTCGTGCGCGCGTAGACGTCGCCCAGTTCCTGCGACACGTCCTTCGCGTTGAGCGCGATCGCAAGCGTCGTTTCCTGTTGCAGGATGAAAGGGCTGTGGATGTCGAACAGCGGCTGACCCATCCTCACCCGCTCGCCTGTCGCCGCCACGTGAAGCTTGGCGATCCACGCTTTGAACTTTAGGCTGACGACGCTTTGCCTGCGTTCGTCGGCCGTCACGGTCCCCGGCAAAAGCACCGTCTCGTTCATGGCCTGGCGCATGACTTTGGCCGTGCGCACGCCAAGGCGCTGCACGCGGTCGAGGCTGATCTTCACCGTGCCCGGTTCGTCGGCGCCTTCCTCGGCGTAGACGGGGATGTAGTCCATCCCCATCGAATCCTTCTTCGGCACCGGCGACGTATCGGCGAGGCCCATCGGATTGCGGTAGTAGATCACCTTGCGGCCGTCGGTTGGGCTCGGCTCCCCCGGTGCGCGCACGGCGACGTAGTCGCGGCCTTGCGCGTCCTTCTTCGGCACCGGCGAATAGTCGGGCGCGCCGGACGGATCCTGGTAATAGAGGATCGGTCCGGTGTTCGACGCCGACGCGTCTGTCCGCTGCGCCTCATGCGACGGCCACAGCCACCACGCCGCACCGCCGGCCACAGCCAGCGCGAACGCGACTGCGGCCCAAATGACCTGCTTGCGCATGATTAGCGCGCCGTAACGACGACGACGCCGCGCACGGTTTCCGCCTCGCCTTGCACCTTGGCGTTCAATTTCAGCGCCCAGCGGCCGTCCATAGTCGGCGCGACTTTGAAGCGATAGACGCCGGCTTCGGGCGAGCCCTGCGTCTCGACCGGTGCCGCCATGCCGCCCATGCCGTCGGGCGCCATGTCGAAGCGCGTGTCGAAGAAGACGGCGTTTTCGACCGGCTTGCCGGTCGCCTTATGAACGAGACGCACG
>JBKJZU010000364.1:0-8252 GCA_046715015.1 Micropepsaceae bacterium | reverse complement strand
ACCACCAGTTGGCGATCAAACTGCGGTCTGTGCGCGACAGCAGCGCCATCAGACATTTTCCTTAAGCCGCGCTTCGTCGGCGATCAGCCTGAACACGCGCTTGAACTCGAGACCGCGTTGCTCGAAGTCGCGAAACTGGTCGAACGACGCGCACGCAGGCGACAACAGGACAACAGGTTCCCCTCCAGCGCCAGCCGCATCCTTTGCCGCGGCCCGCATCGCCGCCTCCAGCGTGCCTGACTTCGTGAACGGAACGTGCGACCCAAGCGTCGCAGCGAACGCGTCCATGGCGTCGCCGATCAAATACGCCCGTTTGATACGCGGAAAGAATGGCGCGAGGCTTTCGATACCCCCGGCTTTCGCCTTTCCGCCCGCGATCCAATAGATGTTATCGTAACAAGCCAGTGCTCGTGCCGCCGCATCCGCGTTCGTGGCCTTCGAGTCGTTGACGAAGTGTACGCGCCCAACATGGCCCACCAACTCGATGCGATGCGCGAGCCCTGGAAACGAACTCATCGCCGGCGCAATCTCGGCCGGATCAACGACGAGTGGCCGAACCGCTGCATAAGCGATCGCCGCGTTCTGCCAGTTGTGCGCTCCCGGCATGCGGGTCAGGGCGCGCAGATCGCGCACCTCGCGCGATGCCGCCCCGGTGGAATCGTAAAGCTTCCCGTCGAGCACAAAGATGCCGCGGCCGAGAACCTTACCGATCGATACGGGCGTTACCGCGATGCCGCTGCGCATCGAGAGCTTCGTACAAACCTCCGACGATGGAATGTCGTCGACGCCGATGACCGCGTGGTCGCCGCGCCCTTGATGGCGAAAGATGTTCGCTTTGACGGCGGCGTAGTTGTCCATCGTGCCGTGCCGGTCGATGTGGTCCGGCGTGATGTTGATGAGCACAGCGACATCCGGCCGAACCGACGGCGTCAGATCGATCTGATACGAACTCATCTCGATCACATAGGCCCGTCGCGGCGATGGCGGCGCAAGTTCCAGCACCGGTTTGCCGATATTGCCGCCCACCTCTGCATCGAAGCCGAGCTGCGACAGCAAATGCCCGATCAACGCAGTCGTCGTGGACTTGCCGTTCGTGCCCGTGATGCAGACGATCTTCGGATGCGACCCGTCGCTGTCCGCCGGCCGCACCACACGGAAGAACAGCTCGACATCACCGATGACTTCTGTCCGCGCCTCCTGCGCCTTGACCACGAACGGATGCGGTTTCGGGTGCGTCAGCGGCACGCCGGGGCTTAGGATCAGCGCGGCGATAGAGTGCCAATCGACATCGGCAAGATCGCGCACGGTAACACCCGCGCTCATCGCCGCTTCGCGCGCGTCGGCCTTGTCGTCCCAGCCGATGACCTCCGCCCCGCCTGCAATCAAGGCGCGCGCGGCCGAGATACCGGATCGCGCGAGCCCGAAGACGGCAACGGTTTTGCCTTTGAAGAACGGTACCTCGATCACCGGCTCACCGGATTTTCAACGTAGCTAGCCCGATCAGCGCCAGGATCACCGCGATGATCCAAAACCGGATCACGATCGTAGGTTCGCGCCAACCAAGCTGCTCGAAATGGTGATGGATCGGCGCCATCTTGAAAACGCGCTTGCCCGTGAGTTTGAACGAGGCGACCTGGATCATCACCGACACGGCTTCAAGCACGAAGAGACCGCCGATGATGCCCAGCACGATCTCATGCTTGATCGCGACCGCCATCGTTCCGAGCATGCCTCCGAGCGCGAGCGAGCCCGTATCGCCCATGAAAACCATCGCGGGCGGCGCATTGTACCAAAGGAAGCCGAGACCCGCGCCGAGCAACGCACCGCATAACACCGCAAGCTCGCCCGTACCCGGCACGTAGAGCAGCTGCAAATAGGTCGTGAAGTCCGCGCGCCCGACGACGTAGGCGATAACGCCGAAACTCGACGCCGCCACCATCACCGGCACGATCGCAAGGCCGTCAAGACCATCCGTCAGGTTCACTGCGTTCGACGCGCCGACGATCACAAGCAGACCGAACACGATGAAAAACGCGCCGAGCGGAATGACGAGATCTTTCAGGAACGGCAACGCGATGGTACCCGAAAGCTTCGGCGACGCCGGACCACCCATCGTCCGGTGCAACTCCATGATCACGACAACCGCGACAATCGAAATGATTCCTTGCACCAGAAGTTTGAGCCGACCGGAAACACCGTCGGATGAACGCTTCGTGACCTTGAGATAGTCGTCCCAAAACCCAAGCAATCCGAACCCGAGCGTCACACCAAGTACGGTCCAGACGTAGAGGTTCGTGAGATCCGCCCAGAGCAGCGTCGACACCGTGAGCGCGATCAAGATCATGAACCCGCCCATCGTGGGCGTGCCCTTCTTCTCAAGAATGTGGCGTTGCGGACCGTCCTCGCGGATCGGTTGACCCTTGCCTTGTCTGACCTTCAACCAGCGGATCAACGGCGGACCGATGATGAACGCGATGATCAGCGCCGTCATCATCGCGCCGCCGACGCGAAATGTGATGTAACGAAAGACGTTGAAGAGTTGAAACTCATCGGCGAGCGGAACGAGGAAGTAGTGAAGCATGAAACCCCGCCTATTGGTGCGCCGTCGCGAGAGCTCTAAGTGCTTCGACCACGAGACGCATCTTTGAACCGTTGGAGCCTTTGACCATCACGATGTCACCGGCCCGGACCGTGTCCGCGACCGCACGCGCGATCTCGGACGATGCGCTTGCATAACCGCCGCGCTGCCGCTCGGCAATTGCCGGCCATAGGTGATTCATGAGCGGACCGCTCGCAAAGACGAGATCGATGCCATGTTCGGCAAGCGGTTTTGCGAGGCCGGCATGCAACTCTGCGCCGGTCGGCCCAAGTTCCAGCATGTCGCCAAGCACGGCAATGCGCCGCCCACCCGGGCTCGGTTTCGCACGCCCCAGTGTCGCGATCGACACAGCCATCGACAGCGGATTGGCGTTGTAGCTCTCGTCGATCAGGTCGAACGCACCCTTGGGCGTGGTGATTCGCTGCCGCGCACCGCGGCCCGCAAGCGCGCTCAACGTTGCCATGTCGACGGCCGCACGTTCGGCATCCGCGCCCAGCGAAGCAGTGACCGCAAGCACGCCCAGACTATTGAGAGCCCAATGTTCGCCCGCCGCGCCGACGCGATAGCGCAACGCCTTGCCGAGCAACGTAACGCCGACGTCCGATCCGTCCTCACCAAGTTGAAGATCGGTCAGCCGCACATCGGACGTGGCCGCGCGGCCAAAGGTGAGAACGTGTGCCGCCCCTGCTTTAGCCGCGCGATCCTTCAAACGCTGCGTCCACTCAAGATCGCCATTGATCACGGCAACGCCGCCGGGTTCGAGCCCTGAAA
Organism: Micropepsaceae bacterium; assembly: GCA_046715015.1. Taxonomy (GTDB): domain Bacteria; phylum Pseudomonadota; class Alphaproteobacteria; order Micropepsales; family Micropepsaceae; genus SZUA-430. Next base: position 4,882 of record JBKJZU010000364.1, on the reverse strand, counting down.
AAATCTCGCCCTTCGCATCGGCGATCGCGCCGACGGAATCAAAATGTTCCAAGTGCACCGCAGCGACCATGGTCACGATCGCAACGTGCGGTTTTACCTGTGCCGTCAACGGCGTGATCTCGCCCGCATGGTTCATCCCGATCTCGAAGATGCCGTACTGCGTGTCGCGCGGCATGCGCGCCAACGACAGCGGCACCCCCCAAAGATTGTTGTACGACGCAGCCGACGCATGCGTGCGGCCTTGCAGCTCAAGCAAGTGGCGCAACGCTTCCTTCGTGCTTGTCTTGCCAACGCTTCCCGTAACGGCGGCCACGCGCGCGGAAACCTCCCCCCGCCGCTGACGCCCCAGCGCCTCAAGCGCCGCCTGCACGTCATGCACTTTGATCAACTTGTCTGCAGCGACGCCCGGCACATCGTGCGATACCAATGCAGCCGCCGCACCGCGCCCGATCGCATCGGCGACGAAATCGTGCCCGTCGCGCGCGTCCTTTAGCGCAACGAAAAGGTCGCCCGGCTGCAGCGTGCGTGTATCGATGGAAACGCCGGTGATCGCGACATCCGCAGCTGCGCTGCCGCCGGCTGCAGTGGCCGCTTGCTTCACCGTCCAAAGCGAACTCATGCCTGTCCCTTTGTCCGTGCAATCATGGCGCGCGCTTCGTCCGTATCGTTGAACGGGCGAACCTCGCGGCCCACGATCTGCCCGGTCTCATGCCCCTTTCCCGCGATCACGACAACGTCGCCTTGCTGCGCGGCCAATATCGCGGTCTCGATCGCCTTCGCACGATCGCCGATTTCTTGCGCGCCAACGGCGCCCTGTAGCACCGCGCGCCGGATCTGGCCCGCATCCTCCGTGCGCGGATTGTCATCCGTCACAATGGCGCGGTCCGCATAGGCCTTTGCGGCGGCTCCCATCAACGGCCGCTTGCCGGGATCGCGATCGCCGCCGCACCCGAAGACCACCCAGAGCTTGCCCTCGGTATGCGGGCGCAGCGCCTTCAGGACAGACTCGATCGCATCGGGCGTGTGCGCATAGTCGACGTAGACCGGCACACCCGCCGCCGACACGCCGACCTTTTGCAGCCGGCCTGGAGCGCCTTCGAGATTTGCCAAGGCATCGAAAACGCGCGTGGGCTCGCCGCCAAGCCCGAGCACCAGCCCCGCCGCAACCGCAGCGTTCGACGCTTGAAACCCGCCCGCAAGCGGCAGCGCTACATCGTATGTGCGCCCGTCCCACTCGATCGACAGAGCTTGGCCGTCGCCTGTTGGAACGCGCTTGGCCATGTGAAGGTCGCCGCCGCCCTCTCCCACCATGATCAAACGTTGCCCGCGCGCCCGAGCGACCTGGGTGAACGTGTTCGCCGCAGGACTATCGCCGTTGATCACCGCGACACCGTCTGCCGGCAGGACTTCGCTGAACAAACGCAGCTTCGCCTGCTCATACGCCTCGATCGTCTCGTGGTAGTCGAGATGATCGCGCGTCAGGTTCGTGAACCCTGCTGCCTTCAGCTTCACGCCATCGACACGGTACTGCGCAAGCCCATGGCTCGATGCCTCGAACGCCACGTGGTCGACACCTTCATCGACGAGCTCGGCAAGCAGCCGATGGATCTCGACCGGATCGGGCGTCGTGTGTCCGAGCGGCTTGATGCCGCCGGGCGACACCACGCCGACCGTGCCGAAGCTCGCCGCCTTATAACCAAGCCGCGTCCATATCTGCCGCACAAACGAAGCGATGGAGGTTTTGCCGTTCGTGCCCGTCACGGCTGCAATCGTGCGCGGCTGCTGTCCGTAGAAGCGCGCCGCGATCTCGGCCAACCGCTTGCGTGGATTGAGGTCGATGACGGTCGCAGTTGCACCTGCCACGGCGCGCACACTCTCCGCCCCAAGGACGGCAACCGCGCCTTTCGCAATCGCATCTCTAACAAATGCAGAACCGTCAAGCTTCGCGCCAGGCAATGCGGCGAACAGATAGCCCGGCTTTACGGCACGGCTGTCGGCGGTTACGCCGCTGATCTCGGGATCGGCGCCGGAAATACTCGGAACAAGGGCGCTAAGTCGCATGGGGTCAATGTAGGTCCTCATACGATGCCATTGTGGTGGGGACACCCTGCTTCGGATCCACGGGCGTCACAGGCACGTTCAGCATCGGCGCAATGCGCGCGATCACTTTGCCCGCCGTCGGCGCCGCCGTCCACCCTGCCGTGGCAAAGCCTTTGGTCGCCTCGGTCGGTTGCGGCTCGTCGAGCAGCACGAGCACCAGATAGCGCGGCGCCTTGGCTGGAAATACGCCCATAAAGGAGTTCAAGAGCGCGGTCCGCGCGTAGCCCGCACGCGTCACTTTCTCCGCCGTTCCGGTCTTTCCAGCGACGGGGTAGCCCGGCACGTCGGCCAAGGAGCCTGTGCCCTGCGTCACAACCATGCGCAACAATTCGCGCATCTGCGAACTGGTGCGCTCGCTGACCACGCGCGTGAACGGAATGACCTCGGACGGATTGCGCTTCAGCAGCGTCGGCTTCATCAGCCTGCCGCCGTTCACAAGCGCCGCACTGAGTGCCGCAACGTGAAGCGGCGTCACCGCAATGCCGTGCCCGTACGACACGGTCATCGTCTCGAGGTCGCCCCACTGCGCGGGCACGATCGGCGTCCCAACCTCTTTGATCTCGCTCGCGATGGGCGTCAGCAGTCCCATCTTCGCGAGATAGGCCCGCTGCACCGACGTCCCGACCGCGAGCGCCATCTTCGCCGTGCCGATATTCGACGAGTGGACGAAGATTTCGGGCACGGTCAGCAACCGGTTCTCCGGATGAAAGTCCGAGATCGTGAAGCGGCCGTAGGTAATCGGCGCCGTCGCATCGAACTGCGACGTCATCGTGATCTTCTGCGTATCGAGCGCCATCGCCGTCGAGAACGTCTTGAACGTCGAGCCCATCTCGAAGACGCCCAGCGTCACGCGATTAAAGAGTCCGTCTTTCGTCGCCTGCCCCGGTTCGTTCGGATCGAAATCGGGAAGCGACGACAGCGCTAGAATTTCGCCCGTGTCGACGTCCATCACGATGCCGACAGCCGCCTTCGCTCGAAACGTCGCCATCGCGTTTGAAAGCTCATCGGCGAGCGCATGCTGCACGCGCAGATCAAGCGACATTTCGACGACGCCGCCGCGATTGCGCTTCTCAAGCACCAGGTCCTCGGCCCCGCGCTCGATACCCGCAAGACCGTGGTTGTCGACGTTCACGTAGCCGAGCGCATGCGCCGCCGTGCGTCCGTTCGGATAGACGCGACGGGGTTCGGAACGGAAATGCAGCCCGGGGATGCCGAGTTGCCGAACCGCTTCCTGCTGCCGCGGCGGCATGTTGCGCCTGATCCAAACGAAAGCCTGGCGGGTCGATAATTTCTTCGTCAGCGCAGCCGCGTCGAGGCTGGGCACGACCGCCTGAAGCGCCTGCGCCGTCTCCGCCGGATCCCAGATCACGCGCGCATCCGCATAGAGCGACGCCGCCTGCAAATCCGTCGCCAAGATTTCGCCGGTACGATCGACGATGTCGGCGCGGAAATAGGATACATCGCTGGTGACGCGCGCGGCCTTATGTGACGCGCCCACGCGAAACGTCGTGACTTCGACAAGCCGCCCGAACAAAACCGCGAACATCACCGCAAAGATAATCGTGGCATAGCCAAGCCGCTGGCGTGTGCGCGCCATCGCGGCCTTCGCGACACCTTCGAGCGTGATCCGATCTTCAAGTTTCACGGAATGGCTTTCGGTTGCACAGGCTTGAACCGTGGTCGCGGCGCGTTCGGCACCACCTTCTTGGGCAACTCGCTCGCCTCGACCACGGGTGAGGCGCCGGCCGGCGCGTGCTTCAACGGCAGCGATGCCAAGACCACGATCTGCGACGCACCTGTCGGCGCGAGCGGCAAATGCTCCCGCGCCAAGGTCTGCAACCGCTCGGGTTGATTGAGGTAAGACCACTCCGCCTTCAACACGCGGATCGCTTCTTGCTCGCTGACGACCTGCGCCTTCAAGGCCGCAAGCTCGCGCTCCTGGGTCTTCACGCGCGAGACGCCGTTGTAAAGCTCGAAACAAATGAGCGCGAGCAGCGCAACGCCCAGAACGCCCACAAAGCGGATCAAGCCCGCACCTCCGGCAGCACGCCAGCTTTCATGGCGTCGTACGGAATTGCCGGTGCTTCGGTACGAACCGCCGAACGCAGCTTCGCCGAGCGCGAGCGCGGATTGCGCAGAAGTTCGGCCCTGCCCGGCGACACGGCGCGCTTCACGTCAAGGTGGAACGAAGCCGTCGGCCCTTTGGTTGGGGCAACCGGCATATGCCGCGATGCATGCGAAACCTTGCCCGACCGCTCCGCCAAAAACTGCTTCACGATCCGATCTTCCAACGAATGAAAGGACACGACCGCAAGCCGCCCACCGGGCTTCAGCAATCGTTCGGCCGCGGCCAGCGCCCGCGTAAGTTCGCCAAGCTCGTCGTTCACATAGATGCGCAGCCCTTGAAACGTGCGCGTCGCCGGATGAATGCCGTTCGTATAGCGCCCGATCGCCTTCGCGCAGATGCTGGCGAGTTCAAGCGTACGCGTGATCGGCCCCTTCGCACGGGCCGCAACAATCGCGCGCGCGACCGCATTCGCGCGATCTTCCTCGCCATACGCGAAGATAATCCCGGCCAGCGCTTGCTCGCTATACGTGTTCACGATGCCTTCAGCCGAGATCCCGCTTGCGCCCATGCGCATGTCCAGCGGCCCGTCGTTTTGAAACGAAAAACCGCGCTCAGCCTCTTCCAATTGAAACGACGAAACCCCGAGGTCGAGCACAATGGCGTCGACAGCGTCCACGTCGTGGCCGGCGAGCAAATCCTGCATGGCGCCAAAGG
>JBKJZU010000363.1:0-2955 GCA_046715015.1 Micropepsaceae bacterium | reverse complement strand
TGGCGCAACTCCAATCTCGATTTCGGCAGCATCGAAGGGCTCGACCGCAGCCTCGACATGCTGCCGCCGACGCGCGGGCTCACGCGAGCGCGGGCGGCCGACGACCAGTTGGTGCTGCGCATCCTGGGCGCCGAAGAGAACGTCAAGGCGATGGTGCAGGATCCGGCCGGCGTGAAGCGGCTGTGGCAGGCGTGTCAGATTCCGGACTTCCGCAAATCGACCACCGAAGAGCATGCCCGTTTGATCGGCGGCATCTTCGAGCATTTGATGAGCCACGAAGGCGTGCTGCCGGAAGATTGGCTGAACGGGCACGTGTCGCGGCTCGACAATATCGAGGGCGACATCGACGCGATTGCGCAGCGCATCGCACATATCCGAACCTGGACTTATGTCGCCAACCGGCCGGATTGGTTGGCCGATGCGGTGCAGTGGCAAGAGCGCGCACGGGCGATCGAAGACCGGCTCTCCGATGCATTGCACGAGAAGCTGACACAGCGCTTTGTCGACCGGCGCACCAGCGTCTTGATGCGGCGACTGCGCGAGGACGAAGAGTTCGCGGCGACGATCGACGGCGAAGGCGAGGTCTTGGTCGAGGGCGAGTATGTCGGGCGGCTACAAGGCTTTTCGTTCGTACCCGACCCGCGCGCGATCGGCATTCATGGCCGTGCGCTTCGGGCGGCGGCGCTGAAAGGACTTGCGGGCGAGATCGCTTCGCGGGCGCATGCACTTACCAATGCACCAGAAGCCGCAATCACACTCTCCGACCACGGGCGGCTTTGGTGGAACGGCGGGATCGTCGCGCAGTTGAAGAAGGGGCACGATCCCTTGCATCCACGCGTGGAGTTGCTTGCTGACGATTTGTTGTCGATTTCGGCGCGCGAGCGGGCGACGGAGCGGCTTGAGGAATGGCTCGTGCATCACGTTGCGAAAATCCTCTCGCCGCTGGTCAGCGTGGAGGCCGAACTCAACAAAGAAATGCCGAAGGAAGCGGCGCCGGTCGAAGTCGTAAAGGCGGAAGAGCCGGCAGCGCCCGAGGCGACTGAAGAAACCGCCGCGGAAGAAACCCCGGTCGAAGAAGCTGCCGACGATGTGGCGGAAGATGCTGTCGACACCAGCGAGGCGGTCGACACGCCCGTTTCAGATTCTGCGCCTATCGAAGCGAGCGCGGCGCCGCAACTGTTCGCCTCGCCGCTGCAAGGGATGGCGCGCGGGCTGGCATTTCAGATCTACGAGAATTTGGGTTCCGTCTCGCGTCAGTCGGTGACGCGCGAGTTGCGTGCCGTTGCGCAAGGCGATCGTACGCCGCTGCGCCGGCTTGGCGTGCGTTTTGGGGCGTTCTCGATCTTCTTGCCGGCGCTGGTGAAGCCTGCGGCGGCGCGGTTGAAGGCGCTGCTCTGGGCTGTGCATCAGGGGATCACCGAGATTCCACCGCCGCCGGCGGCCGGCCTGACGTCGTTGCCGTCCGATCCTTCCGTTCCTGCCGGGTTCTATGAGGCGGCAGGCTTCCGCGTGTGCGGCCCGCGTGCGGTTCGCATCGATATGCTGGAGCGGCTTGGCGACATCATCCGCAGCAAAGGTCAGAACGGGCAGATGCCGGATGGCTTTGCCGTGTCGAACGATATGATGTCGGTGCTGGGCTGCGGCGAAGACGACATTGCGCAGGTGCTTCGTGCGCTCGGCTTCCGCGACGCCAAGGTGAAGAACGAGGCGGGCGAAGAGACAACGCTGTGGCAGCAACGTACGAAACGGCCTGAACGTGGCCCAAGGCCGCAACGCAAACGTCCGGAGCAGCATCAACACGCTAAGCGCGCGTCGGTGCCGATCGCCGTGCCCTATGGCGCGCCACCCGGCGAATCGGCGAAGCCTGAGCCCAAGGCTCATCGTCCGGACAATCGTCCGCCGCGTCACAAGGATCGCAAGCCGCAACACGAGCCGCGTGCGCAACACGAGCCGCGTCCGCCGCGCGAGCGGAAGGAAAAGCCGATGGATCCGGATTCGCCGTTCGCGGTGCTGGCGGCGCTCAAGCTGCGGAAGTAGCGCTTGCAGCGGGTCGACAAATACCTCTGGTACACGCGCTTCTTCAAAAGCCGGACGCTGGCCGCCTCTGTCGTTACTGCCGGCCGCGTGAGGATCAACGGCGCGCGCTGTGAAAAGGCGAGCGCGATGGTGAAGGTCGGCGACGTCCTGACGTTTCCGGCTGGGCCGCTGGTCCGCGTGATCAAGGTCGTGAACGGCGGAACGCGTCGAGGACCGGCGAGCGAGGCGCAGACGCTTTATGAAGATTTGACGCCGCCGCCGGAGGTGCGCGCTGCCGAACCTGTCGCGCCTGCCAAGCGCGAGCGGGGATCGGGACGGCCGACGAAGAAAGAGCGGCGCGAGACCGACGCCCTCACCGACGACCGCGACGACTGAGCGCGCACGGGCCAAGGGGTTGTTGGCGGGGGTCCGAAATGTTACGCGTCTCGCCCGCTCAACAACGCGTTCCGCTCTTTGCGCCCATGACCTACATCGTCAACGAGAGCTGCATCAAATGTAAGCTGATGGACTGTGTGGAGGTCTGCCCCGTCGACTGCTTCTACGAGGGGGAGAACATGCTGGTCATCCACCCCGACGAATGCATCGATTGCGGCGTGTGCGAGCCGGAGTGCCCGGTGGACGCCATCAAGCCGGACACGGAGCCCGGGATCGAGAAGTGGCTCACGTTGAACAAGGACTTCGCCAGCAAGTGGCCGAACATCACGGTTAAGGGCGAGCCGCCCGCGGACGCCAAGGACTTCGAAACCGTACCGGACAAGTTCGAAAGGTTCTTCAGCCCAAAGCCGGGCCAGGGCAGTTAACCGGTTTTCCCCATTTCACGGTTGCGTGCGACAACTTCCTCCATTTAGGGCTGCCGGGCGGGTAACTGTGGTTTTGGCTCAATCCTGCCGCTTTTGGGCGATTGCGACAGGGGTGAAA
>JBKJZU010000362.1:0-2683 GCA_046715015.1 Micropepsaceae bacterium | reverse complement strand
ACCTTGGACTTCCCGTGCCTCATCTGCTTTAACGCCCGCGATTCCGGAGCCTGAGATGACCCACGCCAAGAACGGCCTCACCTATGCGCAATCGGGCGTCGATATCGATGCGGGCGACGCGCTGGTGGAAGCGATCAAGCCGCTCGCGAAGTCGACCGCGCGGCCGGGAGCGGATGCGGCTCTCGGCGGGTTTGGCGGGTTGTTCGACTTGAAGGCAGCAGGGTTCAAAGATCCGTTGCTGGTCGCCGGAACCGATGGGGTTGGGACGAAGCTTAAGGTCGCGATCGAGTCCGGCATCCACGACACTGTCGGGATCGACCTCGTTGCGATGTCGGTGAACGACATCGTCGTGCAGGGGGCGGAGCCGCTTCTGTTCCTCGATTATTTCGCGACCGGCAAGCTAGACGTAGCTGTCGGGACCGAAGTCGTGAAAGGCGTCGCTGAAGGATGCCGCCAGGCCGGATGCGCGCTCGTCGGCGGCGAGACGGCTGAGATGCCGGGCATGTATTCGCGCGGCGACTACGACCTGGCCGGGTTTGCGATCGGCGCGGTCGAGCGCGATCAGGTGCTGCCGCGGCGGGACATGGCCGTGGGCGACGTCGTGCTTGGGCTGCAGTCGTCGGGCGTGCACTCGAACGGGTTTTCTTTGGTGCGGCGCATCGTTGCCGATCAAGGTCTGAAATATGAGGCGCCCGCACCATTCGCAACGGGCGAGAGCCTTGGCCGCGCTCTGCTCGCGCCGACACGCATCTATGTGAAGAGCGCGCTGGCGGCCATTCGGGGCAGCGAGGTGAAGGGGTTGGCGCACATTACGGGTGGCGGGCTGTCGGAAAATGCGCCGCGGGTCGTGCCGGACGATCTGGATATTGAGGTCGATCTCGCCGCTTGGACGCCGCTGCCGGTGTTTCAGTGGATTGCGCGCACGGGCGGCGTGGACGAACGCGAGATGCTGCGCACGTTCAACTGCGGCATCGGGATGATCGTCGTCGTTCCTGAGGCCAGCGCGGACGCGACCACACGCATCTTGTCGGAGGCTGGCGAGACGGTGTCGCGGCTTGGACGCCTGATCAAGGGGAACGGCGAACCCGCCGTGCGTTACAAAGGCAGGCTTGCCTTATGACGCGAAAGCGCGTCGCCATTTTGATCTCTGGGCGTGGCAGCAACATGCGGGCGCTGATAGAGGCTGCGCGCGCTGACGATTTTCCCGGCGAGATCGTGCTCGTGGTCTCAAGCCGCATGGAGGCCGACGGTCTGGGTATCGCGCGCGAACTTGGCATCGAGACTGCGCTCCTCGATCAGGTTCGCTTTCGGCGCGAGAACCGTGACCGCGAAGCCTACGACGCCGAACTGCACCACGTGTTGACGCGGGCAAATGTGGAGTTCGTTTGCCTTGCCGGGTTCATGCGCATTCTGTCGCCGGCCTTCGTGCGCAATTGGCAGGGCCGCATCGTCAACATCCACCCTTCCCTTCTGCCGGCGTTTCGCGGGTTGAAGCCGCAGCGTCAGGCATTGGACGCGGGTGTGAAGGTCACGGGTTGCTCCGTGCACTTCGTCGTGCCCGAACTCGATGCGGGTCCGACGATCGCGCAAGCCGAGGTGCCGGTTCTCGATGGCGACACGGAAGAAACGTTGAGCGCGCGCATTCTTGAGGCGGAGCACAAGCTCTATCCGGCGGCCTTACGCAAAGTGCTGTGGTAGTCACTTCGCTTTCAGAATAGCTCGCGCCGCGTTGCGACCGGCGGCGCCACTGATACCGCCGCCGCCGTGACCGCCATTGCCGCAAAGGTAGAGGCCGTCGATCGGCGTCTTGTGGTTCGACCAACCCGGCATCGGGCGCATGAAGAACATTTGATCCAAGATCAGTTGGCCGTGGTTGAGGTCGCCCTCAGTCAGGCCATAGGTTTTTTCCAGATCGAGGGGCGTCAACGATCTGATTTCGCGGATCGATGCCTTAAGTTGCGGGAACGCGTTCGAAGCCGTGTCGATCGCGCAGCGCTCAAGCACTGCACGCTCTTGCCCCCAATCGCGCTCACGCAAGGCGTAAGGCGCGAACTGGAAATGCAACGAGACAACGCGGCCGGCCGTCGTGATTTCCAAGTATGGCTGCGCGGACATCTGGCCGTATTTGGCCGCGTCGTAGGCGCGCTCCAGATAGCGGATGCCGGGTGCTACAGCGAGCGTACCCGTCGGCAGTCCGTGACTGCCGTCGGTCGACAGGTGCACCTTGCCGACCGAGCCACGCATCTTGATCGATTGCGTATGCCACACGAACTCCGGCGGCAGTTCAGGCGCACCGACAAGGTTCAGCAACGTGCGCCGTGGGTCGGCGCCGGATACCACCATCGCTGCACGGATTTCTTCGCCATTGGTCAAGCGAACGCCACGCGCCGACTGATCGTCGAGCAATATGCTGGCAACATCCGCGGACAGACGCAGCGTTCCGCCGCGGGTTTTGAGCGCTGAAACCAGCGAGGCGGCGAGGCGGCCGATGTTGCCTTCGACGCGCCGTTGGCCGGGGCCACCACGATTGAGCCAGTTGTGCATCAACGTGTAACCCGAACCCGCCGACATCGGGCCCAGCGTGACACCGTGAATAGCGACGGCACCGACGGCTGCACGCACCACATCGGATCCGAACCACTCCTCCGTCAGCTCGCGCGCGGACATCGGCAAGGCGCGGATG
>JBKJZU010000361.1:0-2867 GCA_046715015.1 Micropepsaceae bacterium | reverse complement strand
GCGGCGGCGGATCTTCGCATCCAGCAGGCACGCGCCGATTATTTCCCGAACCTGACGCTTACCGGCGCGCTCGGTTTCGAGTCCGCGACGCTGGCCAATCTCTTCACCTCGCCGGCCGCGGCCTGGCGCTTCGGCCTGGCGCTCGTGCAGCCGCTCCTCGCGTTGAAGCCGGTCGAGGCGGCCGTGGCAGGGGCCACCGCGCGACGCGACAGCGTGACTGTGCAGTACCAGCAAACGGTGCAGAACGCCTTCCGCGAAGTGCACGACGCGCTGGTGACCAACCGCTCGGCCGGCGAAGTGCTCGCTGCCGAAACCGATCGCCGCGATCATCTGCAGCAGGCGCTCGTCGTCGCCAACCTGCGTTACGACGCCGGCCGCACGTCGTATCTCGAAGTGCTCGACGCGCAGCGCACGCTGCTTGCCGCCGAAACACTGCGCATCGCTGCGGCCCGCGACGCCCGGTTGTCGATCGTCGACTTCGCGAAATCGCTGGGCGGCGGTTGGAGCCCAGAGACGTTCGCCGCAGCGTACTGACGCGCCATCGCGGCGATCGCGCTGGCCTGGTTGCGAGCGGCTGCATCCGGCTTTTCACGCCCTTCAGCGTGGCGATGTCGAGCAGGATTCCGCGCTCGTTGATGGGTGCAGCTTTTCGATGCCCAGCTTATTCAGCCAGGTGGAGCCTTCGAATATTAAGGCAGAGTGATGATTCCGCGTTCGCTATGACTGCTTGAATGCCACTAATTCCTGGCGCTCAGACATTACAGTCTTCGACCCAACACGGCGGATTTCTTCGAACACGATCGAACGTCTTACAGAAGCCGGCGCACGCCAGTAGTTATGCACGAGGGCCTCGTTGCGCCCACCGAGCCCGTATGTCCACCCGCGACCTTCTATGCGAAATGTGTCGAACGTTCCGGCAGGTACCGTGACTTGCTCTTTGGCAATAATCCGAAAGTCCATTTCGATGTGCCCAGTTCTTCCGTTCTTGAGGATAACGTTGTACCGAGTGCTCCATTTTTTCCCCACGGAATACTCCAACGGTATGTCCTGGCTGTCCGTCCATCGCCGTCCTCCGCGGCCTCTGAGCCGATTGCCCAGGAGATTGGTGACGAGTCCGCTGTCGAAGATGATCTCGGTATCCGTAATCTCAGAGACAGTATGCGTAATCGTTTCGATAAGCACCTTGGAAAACGGATCGAGAACCCTGTAACTATAGAAGTCGCCGACCCTGTAGTTAGTGTTGGCAACGGCACTGCCCTTGGTGAATGGATTGTTTTGCTGCGCCGCAATCTCGATCTTCTTTTCGCCTTTCTGCGCAAGCACCTGATCGAGCCGCAACTGCGCCAATTCGGAAAAGCGCCCGCCAGGATACCGATGCAAATACGCCTCCAGTGGCCCTGGTTCTACTGAGACCTTGATCTTTTCCCAGATCCCCAGTTCTACGTCGAACTCGCGCGCGGCTTCTTCCTCGGACAGCTTTTTCAGTTCCTTCGGCGGAATAAAGTAAAAATCCTCTTCCAACGAAGTGCTCTCCCAGGGAATCTGCTGGCCGTTGGTACGACGCCGCACGTTAAGCCGCACGCGCTTGAAGACGTCTTCGATCTTGGCTTCGGGCGCCTTCATCTCGCGCAGCAGATTTTCGGTGTAGAGCCCGTTGGCGCCGTCGCCATCGCTCGCCACGTTACCCGGCGCCGTGGCGTAGGCCAGCAGCGTGCTATGCGGTGCGTCGATCTGCGACAGCCCGCGGTTTTCGACGCGAATATCGCCAAAAGGGTTTTCGCGGCACGCGTCGAGTATCACCACGTTCATCGGGTTGGACGCTTTGTTGATGCCTTCTATCAAACTGGTCAAATCGATGCACGCGCTCTGAATGTCATCCACCTTGCGTACGGCGGCGTCCGCGGGAATCAGGTAGTTGCGCCACGCGAGTTGCACGCCGTGCCCGGCAAAGTAGAACAATCCAACCGCCTTTTTCGCAGCCAGCGTCTGCACATGCGCACGAATCGCCGCCGTCATGTCTTCACGCCCGGCGTCGAGTTTGACCGTCACTTCGAATCCGGATTGCCGGAGCGTCTCGCCCATCGCCTTGGCGTCGTTGCCGGGATTGACGAGCTGCGGCGCGCTTTTGTAATGGCTGTTGCCGATCACCAGCGCCAGCTTCGGCAGACGCAACAGTTTCATCGCGCCTTCGGATTGCGCCCACACCCAGGCGTAAGGTACGGGCAGGAACAACGCACTCGCGCCAAGACTGGCTTTCAAAAAGCGCCGGCGATTCGCGCCGGACATGCAATACGTCATTGTCAACGCCTCAGGGGTAGTAGCCGCTTCGCAGAGTGGAAACTATAGCAAGAAGTGAGCTCAAAAAGCTCGTCTCGAACAGCGCGAAAAACAGAAGCTCACCATATCCTTGCGCTCGAGCTGCTTGCGCAGTCCCACCTTCTCATGCTTGTCGACTCCATGCATTTGAAATAGCATATGCGAAATCGATCCCAATCGTCGTAATCTTCATGGTGACGCTCCCTCTCAGAAGTGGTTGCCTTGCACCTCCACTTTGGCACCTCGATTCCGGTTGGGAAAGGGCACGTCCATACCCTCAATACTCAGGCTTGCGTGATCGAAACACCTATCCGTCGGCGGCGAGACTGACGATGCTGAAAAAAAATACTAAGATCTTATCCGTAAATAAAGGAGTACACTGTTCCTCCGTCCGCGATGGTGCGCGGGACGGAGGAAGGCGATGGCGAAAGCAAGGCTTTAATCTTGGGTGGTCTCGGATGCATTTTGTAAGCGCGTCGAGCCGCTGATTCCGCAGCGGCCGCGTCGGCCGACGCGGCGGAAGTTCGCGCGCAAGCCGGGTGGTGGACGCA
>JBKJZU010000360.1:0-3824 GCA_046715015.1 Micropepsaceae bacterium | reverse complement strand
GCCGCCAGCGCCGGAAACAGCTTCATGATCCGCGACCGCATGTAAGACGGCGCGATCCCCTTGATCCGGTCGATCCACGCGATGTCGTCGGGCACGTAGTAGTGCAGCTTCGTCTTCGGCGCGTGATAGGCGGCCCACACGCACTTCGCGACGCTATCGGCGGGCATCAGCCGGAACATCCCCTTCTTCGGCGCGTTCGCATAGAACTGCTCCTCCGTCGGCTTCGGCGCATCGCCGGAGCGATTCGGCGTTTGGCGCAGGATCGCGGTGTCGATCAACCCCGGCAGCACGTCGGCGACGCGCACCCCATGGCGCGCCCACTCGACGCTCAGCGCCTCCGTCATGCCCTTCACCGCGTGCTTCGTCGCCGCATAGACCGCGATCCGGGGCATTCCATAGGTCGCTGAAGACGACGACGTGGAGAACAACAGCGAGTTCGTGGTCTTCTTCAAATAGGGAAGGCCCGAATAGGCCCCGTTCAAGGCGCCCACAAAGTTGATCTGCACGACCCGCATGGCCGCGTCATAGGGCACGTCTTCGAACCACCCCGACTCGCCGATCCCCGCGTTGTTGAAGAGGAGGTCGAGCCGTCCCGCCTTCGCGTCGAAATCGGCCAGCGCCTGATCGAACGTGGGCTTCGACGTGACGTCGAGCTTGCGGGTCCAACAGTTCTCCGATCCCAACTCTTGGCTCAGCGTGGCGAGCCCCGGCTCGTTCACGTCGGTCGCGCCGACGAGCCACCCCTTGGAGGCGAATAGCTTCGCGGTCTCTCGCCCCATACCCGAGGCCGCCCCGGTGATGAAGATCGCTTGCCGTGAACTCATGATTTTCTTGGCCCTTTTTCGCATGCAATGTCTGATCTGCCAGCTTCCTAGCACATCCCACTTGCAAGTCCTGGGGGCGGCGGGGCAGGTTCCCGCCCTTGGAAAACAGCTTCGATCGCTTTGGGAGTTCGTAAATGTCGTTCGGCCGTATCGCCGCAGTATCCGTCCTTGCGCTGACCAGCGTCGCGCTCACCGGTTGCGTGTTCTCGCTGGGTGGTGGCGACGAAAAAAAGCCGAAGATCAGCGCCGCCGACGCATGTCCCCAACGCGACCAGGCGAACTGGGCCAAGATGACCGCCTACCTCGAAAGCAACAAACAGCTTGAGAACGTGAAGGTCACCGAAAGCGGCCTGCAATACCGCGTCGTGAACGAAGGCAAGGGTAAGCGCAAACCGACCTGGGCCTCGACGGTTCAGGTCCGCTACAAGGGCCAGCTGGTCGACGGCACGACATTCGACGAAACGAAGACGGGCGAACCGCCAGCCGAATTCGAGGCCGGCGGCGTCATCAAAGGTTGGCAGGAAGCGCTGACCATGATGAACGAAGGCGACAAGTGGCACATCGTCATCCCGTCCGAACTTGGCTACGGCTGCAAAGGCAAAGGCGAGCGCATCAAACCCGACCAAGTTCTGGTCTTCGACATCGAGCTCTTGAAGATCAAATAGCCTGGGGACCACAGCTACACGTTCCGACACGTCGTTCCACCTTAGCCACCTGCCACGCTTGCTGATTGCGGCAGAAGGCATACACTCGCGCCATCCGACCTGGACGACGGAGGCGCCGCCCAATGCCTGACGTCACGTCGCGCTTTGCGCACGCTTTGGATCACATCCGCAGCGAGCCCACGATCCCCCAACTTTGGGCGACGATGAAATCCTTCGCCGAGAACCTGGGCTATGCGCACCTCGCCGGCATCGACACCGCACGCATCGCAGGCGGTGCGTCGGATGCGGTTTTCTACACCGATGCCCCGCAGATACCCTCGCAAGTCGACCGCATTTACAAGTTCGCGACCGTACCGTTCGTCGTGCGCGCCTTGGCGTCGCCGGACACGTTCCTGATTTCGGAGTTGCGCAACGACCCGAAGGTGCGCGGTCCCTGGATGGAACTGATGGCCGAAGTCGTCAGAAGCGGCGACGGTTTGGTCGTTCCCGTGTACGACGGCATCGAGCCCGTGGCCGGTTTCCTCTTCGGCGGCGCCAAGCCCGACTCCAGCGCACTCGCACGCGCGATGCTGCAGGTCCTCTCGCATGCCGCCTTCGCGCGCTACCGGGTGTTGAGGCATTCGAAGCGTCCGTTCACGCCGCACGCGCTGACCGTGCGTGAAATCCAATGCCTGCGCGCGGCCGCCTCCGGCCGGAACGACGCGCAGATCGGCGGCGACCTCGGCATCTCCTCGCGCACGGTCCGCTTTCACATGGACGGCGCCAAGAGCAAGCTGAAAGCGGCGACCCGCGTCCAAGCCATCGCCAAGGCGCTCCAGGAAAAGATCATCGCGGTCTGACTGCGGCAACGGCGGCGTTGGCGCGACCGCGCGACTCGACTACGCCTCACGGCCCATGGGGCAGGGGACACACGCAAGCGAACCGACGCCGGGCAGACGCCGCAGGGTCGTGGGCGTCATCGGCCTCATGCAGATCCTGGCGTGGGGGTCGAGCTTCTTTCTGATGGCGGTCCTCGCCACGCCGATCGTGCAGAGCACCGGTTGGTCGCCAACCTGGACGGTCGGCGCCTTGTCGCTGGGTCTGTTGGTCTCGGGTCTAGCCTCGCCGCATGTCGGCCGCCTCATCGAACGACACGGCGGACGCCCCGTGCTTGCCGCAAGCGCAGCGTCATTCGCGACCGGTCTAGCCCTGCTTGCCGTCGCGCCGCACATCGCCGTCTTCTACGCCGGTTGGGTCGTGATCGGCCTCGGCATGGCAGCGGGCCTCTACGACGCTGCGTTCTCGACGCTGGGACGCCTCTACCGCGACAGCGCGCGCCAACCGATCACAGCAGTGACGCTGTTCGGCGGTCTCGCGAGTTCGCTCTCCTGGCCGCTCACCGCATATCTAAACGAACTGCTCGGCTGGCGCGGTACATGCCTGACCTACGCCGCCGTTCACGTCGCGATCGCGCTGCCGCTCTATCTCGTGATGATCCCGCGCGAAGATCAGCGCGAACCCGTAGTCCACGCGAAGTCGGATGCTGCGGCGGGAAGAGGCGACGCGCTGCTGTTCGCAGGCCTCGCCGCGACGTTCGCGTTGACGGTTCTCGTCGCCTCGACAAACGCCGTGCATCTCTTGACGTTTCTCGAACACCACGGCCTCACCACCGCGGCAGCCGTTGCTCTCGGCGCGCTCGTCGGTCCGGCGCAAGTTGCCGCGCGCGGTGTGGAGATGGCGATCGGCCGCTACCATCACCCGATCTGGACGCTCGTCGCCTCGGCAGCACTCGTCGTCATCGGCATCGTGTTGCTTTGGCAAGGCACGGAACCGATCATCATAGCCCTCCTCGCCTACGGTGCCGGCGTCGGCATCAACTCGATCGCGCGCGGAACGGTGCCGCTCGCCCTCTTCGGACCGCAAGGCTACGCCGTGCGCATGGGCCAAATCGCCCAACCCGTCTTCATCGCCAGCGCCGCTGCCCCAACCTTAGGCGCCCTCGCCATCGACGCGTGGGGAACGCAAACAACGCTGGGACTGCTCACCGCCCTAAGCCTCGCCAACGCCGCAATCGTGGCCGCGCTCGTCATCGCGACGCGCGTTCGCCGTTAACCTCCAATTTCGTGCGCGAGGCGAATCTCGCCGTCGACGGCTCCCCGCGTACAGACAGGTCATGCTTGATGGTATGGACTGTTGCCGGCCTTTCACGTTGAGTTTCCGCGGCCTTCTGTACGGGAAGAGAGATGAGAGACCTTATGCGACGCACCTGGCTGGCACCGCTCATTCTTGTCCTGTCCTACGCCGTTCAGGCGAGCGCGGCTGTGCCCCTCGAAGCCTTCGTTGCACGGCCAAGGAT
>JBKJZU010000359.1:0-3193 GCA_046715015.1 Micropepsaceae bacterium | reverse complement strand
GCCGGGCGGTCCGCCGGTCGGCGGCCATGCGTCGCGCCGCGAGATCAGCGGCGCCGAACGCGGGTAGGGCGTCGTCGAAGTAAACGGGTTGCGGATGTGCGGCCCGTACGTCTTCAGGTGCTCCTGCCATCGCTTCGGCAGAAACGCATTCAGGTCGTCGCGCGAATGCAGCGATGGATGAATGTCGCAATCGATGATCTTCAACCGGCTGCGGCCATCCTTTTTCGGTGTGGCGTGTTCGTCGGTGCGATCGAGGACGTCGGTCATCCCGGTGCTCCTTCAGCTTTTCGTTTGCAGCCGCGGAAAGGTCTCGAGCGGATTTTCCGTGCACATGCGTTTGGCAAGAGAGGCGGGGATGTGCGCGGGCATCGGCTCCTCGCCGTCGAACTGCCAGTGCGGATAGTCGGTTGCGAACAGCAGCATCTTGTCCGAACCGATCTGATCGATCAATTGTTCGACGCCCGCACGGTCGGGCGGGCTGTCGAATGGCTGCGCCGTCAGGCGTACATGGTCGCGCATGATGTCGGCCGGCGGCCGTTCCACCCACGGCACCTCGACGCGCACGCCTTTCCAGGTCTTGTTGGCGCGCCACATGAAGGCCGGGAGCCAGCTGACGCCGGACTCCATCAGCACCACCTTCAACCCCGGGAATTTTCCGAACACGCCTTCGAGAACGAGGCTCAGCAGTTGGGCCTGAAACGCCTGGGCTTCGGCCAGGTAGTACTCGTATCGATACGACGGCCAGCCGATCGAACTCGGCGCCATCCGGTATTGACTGCCGGCATGGATCGCCAGCGGCAGCTTGTGGCTCTCTGCCACCTTGTAGATCGGCCAGTACTGCCGCCGGCCCAGCAGAGCTTCGCCCTGGGCAAGGACCAGGATCGACACGAAGCGATGATCGGACGCCAGCCGCTCGATCTCTTCGATCGCGAGTTCAGGCGCCTGCAGCGGGATCACGATTGATGCGCGCAGCCGCGGGTCGCGCGACAGCCACTCTGCCGCGATCCAGTCGTTGATGGCGCGGCAAAAGCCCAGCGCCAGATAGGGATCGTGCGCGGCCTGCGCGCCATAGAGAACGTTGCAGATCGCAATCGACGTGCCGAAACCGTCCAGCGCCTGGGCCTTGAACTGATCGAAGTCGGTGCCGGGCTTGCCCTTTTTCGGGCGCCAGTCGGGGCGGCAGCACAGCGGCATGGCGGGCGGATAGCTCTGCAGGTCGAGGCCATCGATCGCGCGGCTGACCACCTGTTCCTTCCAGTGGTCGTCCAGATAGGGAAGCAGCGTCGTGCGGGTTCCCTCGAGACCCGGATGAACGTCGCAATCGATTTGCATGACTGACGCCGCGCTTCAAATTTCTGTTGTTGGCGATGTTGCTTGGCCCTCGGCGTTATAGCCGAGGAGCGGGGGATACGTCTTGCTGAGTTTATCCTCGTGGCAGCTATGCTGCGGCGCGGGGTTGATGCAAAGTCGCTTTGTTTGCGGATTCTGACCTGGCATGACTATCGTTCGGACACATTATCGGGAATTTCGCCCGCCGCCGGCACTGGCCGGACGGCTTGTGTGCCTGTGGGCATCGAAAGCCGAAGGCGCCGCTGCGGCCTACGAGCAGCGTGTGTTGCCGGACGGATGCGTGGACATCGTCTGGATCGGCGATGCGGAGCCGAAGGTAGCAGGCCCGGCGACCCGTCATGTGCAGGTGGCGATCCCTGTCGGGGTCGATGTTGTCGGACTGCGATTTGGGCCTGGACAGGCGGAGGCGCTGCTTGGCCTGCCGGCCGAGGAGTTGCTCAACGATGATGTGCCGCTCGTGCACCTCTGGGGACCGGCCGCAGCGCGATTTCGCAACCCCGTTCGCGAGGCCGGGTCTGTTCGGGAGAAGCTCGCTCTGCTCGAAGATGCTTCAGTGAAACAGTTCGCCGGCGGACCGCGGAGCGATGCGGCGGTCGAAGCCTGCATCGACTGGCTCAGCCGGAACCCCGGCGGGCTCGTCAGTGAGTTGGAGGAAGTCAGCGATTTGAGTTCGCGGCAGCTGCAGCGGCGGTTCCGGTCGGCGGTTGGCTACGGTCTAAAGATGTTCCACCGAATTCTGCGCCTGCAACGCCTGCTCGACCTTGATGCGGGCGATGCCAACCATGACCTTGCGGTATTGTCGGCCGCCGCCGGCTATGCGGATCAGGCGCACATGAGCCGCGAGGTGCGCGATCTGACGGGCCAATCGCCCACATCACTGCTCGTCGGAAAAAGCAGCACGCTCGCGATGTCCGATTTGTTCAAGACGGGCGCTGCCGCTTCGCCCTAAAGCGGCGTGGTCGAGCCAACTTCACGAATCGAGTGCACTGATGGAACAGCGATTGTCGTTGATTACCCTGGGCGTTTCGGATCTCGCCCGCGCCATTGATTTCTACCAGAACATCATTGGCTGGAAGAAGGCCGAGAGCCCCGATGGCGTCGCCTTCTTCGATCTGAACGGCGTGATCTTCGGCCTGTTTCCGCACATGGAGCTGGCCAAAGACATGAAGATGCCAGTGCAAACGCTTCCCGATTATCGGGGATTTACCCTCGCCCTGAATCTTCACAGCAAGGAAGAAGTGGATCTGCTGTTCGCCGAATTGAAGCGAAAGGGTGTGACGGTCATCAAGCCGCCGGAGCAGGTGTTCTGGGGCGGCTACTCCGGTTACTTCGCCGACATCGAAGGCAACCACTGGGAGGTCGCATTCAATCCGTTCTGGACGATCCTTGCCGACGGGCGCATGTCGCTGGTCGCGCCTGGTTGAGCCGGCACGCGGTTCTCAAGGATAGCCGCGGATCGTCATCCGGTCGGCGCGCACTTCCCAGCTCTCGAGCCGATCGAGAAAGCTCATGCCGAGCAGGTTGGTCTTCGACTGCCCGCGCGGCACGACGAGCGCCGGCACCGAGCGCTCGACGACGGTGCCGACCGCAAGACGGTCGAGCGTCAGCCGCGCCGCGCGTGTGCGTCCCGACGCGGTTTCGAGTTCGACGTCGTACTCGAGCAGCTCGAGCGGCAGCCCGATCGCCTTCGCGGTCTCGTAGGTGAGCACGACCGACGTCGCTCCGGTATCGACCACCATCGGCGCATTAAGATTGTTGAACATCGCGCGGAACGCGAACTAGCCGCCGTTCTTGCGGGGAATATACACCCCGCGCAGGCTGGATGGCGAATGGGTGCGCAGGG
>JBKJZU010000358.1:0-4249 GCA_046715015.1 Micropepsaceae bacterium | reverse complement strand
GCGCGGCGCGATCCAGCGGCATGTCCTTGCGGATCCTCACGCAGGCATTTTCGTGGATCAGCATCTGCTCCGCGAAAGACGACAGGTTCAGGAATTGGTTCATCGGGTCGGCGTCTTTGGCGAGGCGCGGCGCGTCGCCCTTCTGACGCTTCGTCTCCGACGAGACGCAGCGTGAGAGGTGGCCGGTGAGGCAGTGTTCGCAGTGACCGCAATAGGCCGAGAGGCATGTGATCACGTGGTCGCCTGGCTTCACGGTGCGGACTTCGGCGCCGACTTGTTCGACCACGCCGGCGGATTCGTGTCCCAGGACGGCGGGGAGCGGATAGGGGAAGAGGCCGTCGACGAAGTGGAGGTCGGAGTGGCAGACGCCGGCGGCCGAGGTGCGGATCAAGACCTCGCGCGGGCCGGGCTTGTTGATCTGCACATCTTCGATGACGAGCGGCTGTTTCACTTCGCGCAGGACGGCGGCTTTCATGGGGCAAGGCTCCGATTTGGAATGGCGTGAGGCCGCAAACTACGCGACCCCCCACCCCCGTGTCAGCCCCAATCACATTGTCGCGCGCCGCACGAATCCGGGCTCCGGAAGCTCGGTTTCGTTGTGAATATCGATCTGCGTGACCTGCGCCGCATCCGGCCCCTGCGTCGCCGCCTTGAGCATCTCTTCAACCTTGGCGTCGGGCCCCGCGATCAACACCTCGACACTGCCGTCCGACCGGTTGCGCACCCATCCGTCGAGCCCGCGCGCTTTCGCCTCGGCGATCGCCCAATCGCGGTACCCCACGCCCTGCACGGCCCCCTTGATCTTGAGGCGGAAAATCGTGGTCTCGCTCATGTTTATTAGAACTTTCGTTACAGTTTCTAAAGCCTACGGGGACACTTACTTAACCCGCGCGCGCGAGAATGTCCGCTAAGCTTTTCTGGGGCTGGGGCGCCATGGCGCGGGTTGCACAAGTCGAACTAATGGCGACGCATGCGGTTGCGCTTAATCTCGCTCCGTTGATCGCGCCGCACCGCAAACAGGGACGCGTGTCGCTGCGCGTCGAACGCATGCCGCAAGGCACGCGCCTGTCGCGGGGCACGCGCAACAATGACAACACGTGGTCGCTAGCCTCCGACGAACTTGACGACCTCGCCGTGTTGATGGCGGCAAGACCGGAAAAGGAATTCAAGATCGGCGTTCGCGTGATCAGCCTCCTGAACGGGAGCACGCTTGCCACGGTGGACGTGCCGATCACACCCGAGGACGAAGGCACCGGCCTCAACGTGGGGGGCAACGCGGCCGTCATGCTCTCGCCGGCCGACGCCGCCGAACTCAGCGTCCTTCGCCAAGAGTTGGCCGCCGCAAAAGAAACACTCGCCACGCGCGACGCCGAGTTGGCCGAACGCTTGGCCGCAGCCGCAACGGAAGCCTCGA
Source organism: Micropepsaceae bacterium (assembly GCA_046715015.1). Classification (GTDB taxonomy): domain Bacteria; phylum Pseudomonadota; class Alphaproteobacteria; order Micropepsales; family Micropepsaceae; genus SZUA-430. Next base: position 2,835 of record JBKJZU010000358.1, on the reverse strand, counting down.
ACCAATTCCAACAGACCTTGGCCAAAGCCGAAGCCGGCTGGACCGAAAGCGAGAACGCTCGCCTCGCCGCGATCCAACAGCAATGGCAGGACAAGTTCGCCGAATCCCTCGCCGAAATAGATGGCGCCCAAACTCAGGCCCACGAAGCGCAGGTCCGCGACCTGCAGGAAAAGGTCGACGCACTGCAAGCGGTGCTCGATCAAAGCACCGCCGCACTGGAACAAGCGAAAACCGCCGGTGCCACAGCTCGTGAACGCGGCGACAGTGCAACCCACGATGCGCTAACCAAACTCGCAGGCGCCGAGGCAAAACTCGCAGAACGCGAAGCCGAGCTTGAGCGTGCGGTCGCCGCAGCAAGCGCTGCCAAACGCGATGCTGAAGCCGCCCTCGCCAAAGCCGAACACGCATGGCGCGACGGTGAAGCGTCTCGCCTGGCCGCAGCCGAAGCCAACTGGCGCGAAACGTCCGCCAAGGCGCTGGCGGACGCTCATGCGGGCGCCCAAGCACTTCACGCGAAGGGCACGGCCGGCGAGCGCGACCTTCTGAACCAAATGGCGGAACTCAAGGCCGCGATCGCCCAGCGCGACGAAGCGCTGACACGCGCGCAAGCCGTGAGCGAACAAGCGCGTGCCAAGGCTGCAGAAGCCGCCGCTTCAGAACACGCGACGGCTGAGGCGAACTGGAAGGCGGCCGAAGCGGTACGCCTAGCCGCCATTGAAGCCGAATGGCGCGCGAAGCTGGAAGACGCCGTCAAAACCGCGCACGTCGACGTGCCTGTTGCGGCCCCTGAACCAGCGGACGAAACGGAACTGCAAGACCTGCGCGACAAGCTTTCGGCATTACAGGCGAAACTCGCGCTCCGCGACGCCGCTGCCACGCGCGCCGCGAAGCTCGCCGAGGAAGAACATCGCCGCTGGCAAAAAGAAGCGCAGGACGTCGTCGTCAAAGCCGCGCGCGAACGCAGATTCGATGAGAACGCGCGCATGGCCGCCTTACAGTCCGAATGGACGAAGCAATCCGTCCGCGAGCTCGCCCTTGCGTCCGCGCGCGCCGAAGCGGCCGAAGCGGCCCTTGCTCAACTCCGCATTCGCGCCACCGAAGAAGCGCCGATGCAGAGAGAAATCGCCTCGCTCCGCTCCGCACTCGCGATCCGCGAAGCGGAACTCGAACACTATCGCCCCAAGACGACCGAAGATGAGTCCGTGCTCCCCGTCGACGCTTCAGCTCAGACGCCGGTCCCAAATCCGCGCGGCAAACGCATGCTCCGCGACGCACTGATTGCAGCCTGCGTCGGGATGATCGCGGTCATCCTGTGGCCGATGGTTTCGAACCTGATCGAAAGCCAGTCACCAGCAGCCCCGCCGAAGCCGCCGGTCGCCACGGTGGAAACACCGCGGCCGGTCTTGGCCGTCGCGATCGCAAGCAAGGACAGCAAGCTCCGCGCGACGCCGTCGATCTACGGCAACATCGTCGGCAAGCTGCCGCGCGACGCACAAGTCGAACGCGTCGAAACGAAGGGCGAATGGACACGCGTGCGCCGGACCGACACGCCGGCGAAAGGCGAGCCGATCGAAGGCTGGGCCAAGTCTTCGGTGTTGAGCGATGTGCCGGTGGCGCCGGCAACGCCCGCGAAGTCCAAGAAGAAGAGATAGCCTCAAGCAAACTCCAGGATCACGGCGTCGACCGGCAAACTGTCGCCGGGCTTCGCCGCCACGCGCTTGATCACGCCGTCCCGCTCGGCCCGCAGCACGTTCTCCATCTTCATCGCCTCGACAACCGCAAGCGGCTCGCCCGCCTTCACCTCTTGGCCGACCTGCGCCGCAATCGACACGACCAGCCCAGGCATCGGGCAGAGCAACAGCTTCGACATATCCGGCGGCGGCTTGAACAACATGTGCTGCGCGAGGACCGCCACGCGTGGACGGCGCACCGTGATGCTGGCGTGCGCGCCGCGATGCACCAGGCGGAACACGTCAGCGCGGCGCGAAACCTGCATCGCGACGGCTAGCCCGCCAACCTCACCCGAGAACGAACACTCGCCGGGTTTCCACGAACTCTCGACCTCGATCATGCGCGATGTCTTGCCGTCGCCGAGCCTGACCGCGATCACGTCGCGGCCTTCCGTCATTGTCTTGACGGTGAAGATGTCGACCGTGTTCACGGTGACGGTCCAATCGCGCGGCACTTGGCTCACGCCGTTCACCTGCCCCGAAATCTTGCGCCGCCGCTCTTCCTCACGCAGCTGCATGAACACCGCGGCCGACGCCATGCGATCCTTCAATTCAGGCGTCAGGTCGGCACCGTGGAATCCGTCCTTGAACTCCTCCGCGATGAAGTTCGTCGAAAGCCTCCCGGCGCGAAACCGCTCGTGCGTCATCACCGCCTGCAAGAACGGGATGTTGTGCGCAATCCCGTCGATCGCAAAGTGGTCGAGCGCATCGCTCATCAAATCGATCGCCGATTCGCGGGTCGGGGCGTGCGTGCACAATTTCGCGATCATCGGGTCGTAAAAGATCGAGATCTCGCCGCCCTCGAACACACCGGTGTCGTTGCGAATGGTCTTGCCGACGACGCTGGCTTCGGCCGGCGGCCGGTACCGCACCAGCCGCCCCGTCGACGGCAGGAAGTTGCGATACGGATCCTCAGCATAGATGCGGCTCTCGACCGCCCAACCCTTCAGCTTCACGTCGTCTTGCTTGATGGTGAGATTCTCGCCCGCCGCAACCCGGATCATCTGCTCGACCAGATCGAGGCCCGTCACCAACTCCGTCACCGGATGCTCGACCTGCAGCCGCGTATTCATCTCGAGGAAATAGAAATTACGTTCCTTGTCGA
>JBKJZU010000357.1:0-2785 GCA_046715015.1 Micropepsaceae bacterium | reverse complement strand
GATCGCGACAGACTTCCGCACGATCACGCCGCATTCCTCGAAGATCATGTTGGTCGAGGCCGGGCCGCGGCTGCTGCCGTCGTTTCCCGCCTCATTGTCGGATGAAGCCAAGCGGTCGCTGGAGGCGATGGGTGTCGAGGTGCATTTGGGTGTTCCGGTCACGGACATTTCGGCCGACCAGGTGATGCTCGGCACAGTGCCTGTTCCCGCCAAGACGGTGATTTGGGCGGCGGGCGTGCGCGCCTCCGCCGCCGGCGAGTGGTTGAAAGTGCCGTGCGACAGCGCCGGGCGCGTGAACGTCAACACGGATTTTTCGGTGCCCGGACGGCCTGAGATTTTCGTGATCGGCGACACGGCGGCGTTCAAGAGCGAAGACGGCAAGGTGCTGCCCGGGATAGCACCTGCCGCCAAGCAAGCGGGACATTATGTCGGCCGCTTGATCGAAGCGCATGCGATGGACGCGACCGTGCCTGATGCGTTTGCGTATGGCGACTACGGCAACCTGGCTACGATCGGACACAGCAAGGCGGTCGTTGACTTCGGGTGGATCAAACTCAAAGGCTTTCCGGCGTGGGTGTTGTGGTCGGTTGCGCACGTGTATTTCTTGATCGGCTTCCGCAACCGCTTCTTCGTCGCGACGGGATGGGCGTGGAGCTACTTCACGTACAAGCGCGGCGTGAGGTTGATCACCGGGTCGCCGACGATGAGTTCGGCGAAATCATCTCGCGAAGCGGCAGGATGACTGCGCACCGGATGCGCTGTCAATCGTGGTTAATAGGAGCCGCGGACGCCGCTGCATACCTTTGCTTCGCGCCAAAACTTTAAGCGTCTACTCCGAAAGTGGTAGTCCCATAGGATCGGATTCCTGCGGGAACCTGCACGCTGTGCGCGCAACGACCAAGCGACGCATCGCGTCGCGCGTCATCGTGACCCCGAAATGCGTTTTTCCAGCATTTCATTTGCACTTTCGCATTGACGCTATTTCTCACGCTGCTAGTTAAGCGCGCACCTTTTCTTTGGGGCGGCGCTGCTCTCCCTCCTCGCAGCGCCCAAAAACACACTGGGGTAGTTTCATGAAAGCAAGAGGCATTTTGCTCGCGACCGTTGCTGGCGTCTCCATCGCCGCCGCATCGCAGACGAGCGCACGTCATCAAGGCTGGTACATCGGTCTCGACGCCGGCGTAAATTGGATCGACGACACGTCGGTCATCTTCCAGCGGCAGAATTTCGGCGACGTCATGATCGAGTCCGAGAGCGTTCGCTCGTCCTATTGGGGCGGCGGGAACTCGAGCGGCAACCTCGATTTCGACACGGGCTGGGCTGGGTTTGCCACCGTCGGCTACGGGTTCGAGAAGAACTGGCGCATCGAGCTTGAGCTCGGCTATCGCGGCAACGACGCGACATTGACGAAGCAGTCGAACTGCTACGGCGGCGAGGGCGAAGAATTGAGCATCGCCTCGCGCTATTGCGGTTCACGCGTCTATGACGGCGACATGACCGAGTACACGGCCATGATCAACGTCATCTACGACGTGCCGCTGACCGAGAGGCTCGACCTCAATATCGGCCTCGGCGCCGGCGTCGACTACGTGCAACTCGATCTGAGCCGCAATGGCCGCACACTGACGGACGAAAGCGACACGCGCTTTGCGTTCCAGGCGATCGCGGGCTTGACCTATCAGCTCACGAGGCGTCTCGACCTCGCGCTGACCTACCGGTACTTGAACGTCAGCGAACCGGAGTTCAGCGCGCGCTACAAGACGCTGGAACTCGACGATCTCGAGAAGCACACCGTAACGATTGGTCTGCGCTACGACCTCCACGAGGACGAAGCACCGTTGCCGCCGGCTCCTCCGCCTGCGCCGCCGCCCCCGCCACCGCCGGGACCGCAGCAGTTCATCATCTATTTCGGCTTCGACAAGTGCAACATCACGCCGGAAGCGGACGGTGTGTTGAACGAAGCGGTCTCCGCTGCGAAGACGCAGGGGTCGGCCAGGATCACGGTCGTGGGCCACACGGACACGATGGGATCGAACGACTACAATCAACGTCTGTCTGAGTGCCGTTCGGACGCGGCGAAATCGAACTTGGTCAACAAGGGTATTGCTGCCGGTTCGATCTCCACCTCGGGCCGCGGCGAAAGCGAACTCATGGTCAAGACGGACGACAGCGTGAAGGAACCGCAGAACCGTCGCGCGACGATCGACCTGAACAACTAATCGGCTGCGTTTTAGCCGGTGTACGAGGGCGGGGCCGAAAGGTCCCGCCCTTTTCTTTTGGGCTGCGCGGGCCGATCATGGTTGCGAGATTCTAGGACGCACACCAATGACCACCACCCTGTTCCGCAATCTCCGTTTGCTCGACCCGCGCTTTGACGAGGCGCGGGGCGGGTATGAGGTACTCGTTGAGGGCGACAAGATCCGGGAAGTCTCTGACAAGGCGCTGAAGGCGCCGGGCGCGCGCGTCGTCGATTGCGGCGGGCGGACGTTGATGCCGGGACTCATCGATTGTCACGTGCATATTTATCTCGTTGAGCTTGGGCTGCACCGGCTGGAATCGATGCCACTGACGTTGATGGCGGCGAAGGCATCCGTCTTGCTCAAGGCGATGCTGGACCGCGGGTTCACGACCGTGCGCGATACGGGCGGCGCGGATTGGGGGATCAAGGAGGCGGTCGAGACCGGCGTGATTGCTGGGCCGCGGCTCTTCATTTCCGGACGGCCGATTTCGATGACGGGCGGGCACGGGGACTCGCGGCGGCGGACGGCCGGTGACGCGCCTTGCA
>JBKJZU010000356.1:0-11896 GCA_046715015.1 Micropepsaceae bacterium | reverse complement strand
ACGCACCACCTCAGCAGGGTTACGCGCCACCTCAGCAGAGTTACGCGCCACCTCAGCAGGGCTACCCACCACCTCAGCAGGGTTACGCGCCACCTCAGCAGGGCTACGCAACACCTCAGCAGGAATACGGGCCGCCTCAGCAGGGCGATGCACCAACTGACTCGCAGGCGCCCGGCCCAAATGGCAACCCCGTCGATCAGCAGCATCCCTACCGCTGACGTTTCCGACCAGGCGCACAGCGAGATGGCGCATGTGTGACGAGGCGTTCATCCGCCAGCAAGATTTGCGACGCGCGCTATCTGGAACCGTTGGTGAAACCCAAGCGTTTCCCTTCAAACCCAACATATTTGTCGAGTGCCGCGTGGTGGCTCGGCGGTTCTTCAACCCGGGAGTCCTGTTATGTGGCGAAAAATGAAACTTGATAGGCGGCAGCTCGGTTCGAGCGCTCTAGTCGCGGCGATTATCGGGCTTAGCGCAACGATCGCGACGGTCGCGCCTTCGAGCGCCAGCAACAGCGTCGCCGAGTCCTTCACACAAAGCATGGTCGACGAAGGTTTGGGCATCCTGCGCGATAAGTCGATCGATGTGGCGGCGCGACGGGCGAGGTTTCACCAGTTTGTCGTGAAAAACGCCGACGCAAGAAAGACCGCGCTGTTCACGCTGGGGCAGTATCGCAAGGGCGTTTCCGAGCCAGTGCTTGAGCAATTCGTCGCCGCCTTCAGGGACTACGTGACGGCCCTCTACGAGCTGCGACTGGAAGAGCGCAAGGACTCCAATCTCAAAGTCACGGGTTCGATCGCGAACAAGGCGGACGACGTGACCGTCAACACCGAGGCAACTGGGTCGACCAAGGAACCGGTCAAGATCGCGTTTCGACTCATTGGTGCGGCCGGGGCCTTCAAAGTGGTCGACGTTCAGGTCTCGGGCGTTTGGATTTCCATCGAACAGCGCGACCAGTTTGCGTCGATCCTGTCGAAGAACAACGGAAACGTGCCCGCATTGGTCACGCATTTGATCAGCCAGACCGCTCGCATGCGGGGCGGTGAGACGCGGTCGTAATTATGAATCACGCAACCCTTGGGGACTAACTTCGAACGGAGGCTAACATGAGAATGCTACGAACATTTGTCCTTGCAGTCGCGCTTGCGGGTGCCGGGACCGCCGTGATGCCGGCTTCGGCTGCGAGCAGCGACGGGAATTTCGTGCAGGTCAATCACCGGGATCGTGACTACGATTACGACCGATACGACCGGTACCGTTACGATCGATCCCGCTACGACTACCGGCGCGGCCATCGCTACGGGCACTATAAACACCGGCGGTGCTACAATGATGTCGACATCAGGTTCCGCTTCGGACACCGCGTGCGTGTCGTAGAACGGATTTGCTTCAACCGCCGCGGCCACCGCTATGTCGCGAACCGTACTGTCATTCGTATCGGATCGCGCTGGTAACAGCAGTCATGATTCAGCCGGCGACGTGCGTCGCCGGCTGTTTTCTTTTGTCGATTAAATTGCGTTAATCGCCTGGATTTCGGTCTTGGTTTGTTTGCTCGTCAGTGTCTTGTCGCCTTCGGCGTAGGTGAGGCTATCAGCCTTCAACACAACTATCTTCGTGCCGACGTGGACGTCGACCGCAGCAATCTTGCCGTCTGGGCCGAGCTTGACCGCTCTGACTTCGCCCACGGCGTCGCCCTTGTTGTCGTTGACCCGCGCACCCACGAAGACTTCCTTCGGCTTTTGAACGTCGGCAAGCGGTGTTCCGGGTTTCGGTGCAGGTGCTGCGGCCGAAGGAGGCCCCATCGGCGTCGTTTGATCAGCCGCAATCGCCGTCGCTCCGATGCCGCATGCGAGCGAAATCGCTGCAACGCCCAATACCAATTTCGAGTGCAGGTTCATCGTTCCAACTCCTTTGGGGATGAGTCCGGTCGGTAGCGACGCGCGGATGCACGCCGCCGGACCACGCACGAGAACGCCGTCACAACGCGTCGGTTCCTGCGATGCGACGACAACGGTTGGTGCCGCGCCGTCGCGACGCAATCGTAGGTGGAGGTAGGTCGCTAGGCCCGCGGCACCACGCCGTCCCTGGCTTGTTCTGCGGCAACGGCCGGATTTAGCCCGAGCGCCGCCTCGATGTCGGCGCGGCCCGAGAAGCCGTCACCTCTGTGCGTCTTCGCTGCGCCGCGCGCGAAGAGTGCGTAGGAGAGGCGCGGCTCGAGCGCCAAGGCCAAGCTGTAGTCGTCGATCGCCTTGCTCCATTCGCCGGTCAAGAAATGGATGTCGCCGCGGTTGTTGTAGGCCCAGGGATTTTCGGGATCGAGTTCGATGGCTTTGCTGAAGTCGGCAAGCGCCGGTGCATTTGCGCCACGCGCCTTATGAGCGACGCCGCGGTTATTGTACGCGACGGCCAGGTCGGGCTGCAGTTTGATCGCTTGCGAATAGTCGTCGATCGCACGGGCAGGTTCGCCGATAGCGCCGTAAACCACGCCGCGGTTCTGAAAAGCGATCGCGAAGTCGGGCACCAACTTGATCGCCTGCGAATAGTCGTCGATTGCGGCGGTGTTGTCGCGCTTGGCGCGATAGGCGCGCGCGCGATTGTAGAAGGCGATGGCTTGCTCCGCCGGCTTTGCGGCAGAAGATTGGATCGCAGCACTGCACGCTTGAATCCAGGCGTCCGGTGAAGTGCCAGCTTCGCCGTCGCATGAAACGTTGCTGGGGGTTGAGGCCGCGATTGCGGCGGACATGCCGATGACGAGAGCGGTCAAACCGGCGAGCAAGCGAAACAAGGCCACGAGACATCTCCTGTGCGCAAAGAAGCGCGCTACCGCCGGCCAACAAAGGCCGCGCAGAACGGGGTTTAATCCCACCAAAGTTCAGGTCGTTTTGTGCGCCGGTCGTTTGTTGCCGCAGATCAGGCGCTGTGTGCGTCAGTCGCGCACCTGCGACAATTTGTCAAGCAGGTGTACATCGGTGCTGCCGAAAATTTGGAGTGCTGTTGCAACCACTCCCCAGTTCGTCGCGCCGGAACTCGTGCGGCAGTTCGGGCGTTGCCTCTTTTATCGAGGAGGATGCCCACGATGAACGGCGTTTCGAGCGAAAAATCAGAAGACCCCCATATCGAGCTGACGCCCGTAGAAGCCCGCCAGGCGATTATGACAGGTCATATGCGCTACGTGCTCGGAATCAGTTTGACGCTGTCGATCATCGTGTTGGCGATCATTGTGTACGCGAATGTCATCTGACACGCGCGCGAGTGGCTGGGAGTTGCAGTGACCTGGGACCAGATCGAATCAAATTGGGCAAAGCTGAAGGGCGCCGTATGCGGCACCTGGGACCAGCTGACTGACGACGATTTCGATCGCATCTCGGGTCAGCGCGAGATGCTGATCGCGACGATCCAGAATCGATACGGCGTGACGAAAGATCAGGCTGAGCATGAGCTGGATCTGTTCGAGCGCGCACTTGAAGCCGCGCAGAACCAGCAGTAAGCGGACTTCAGACGAACCCCGTTTAGCATACGAGCAGGTTACAAGTTGTCCACGCTGGGACGATACGCCTCCGTGGCGGAACCAACGTCGTACGGCCGTCGTTTAGCAGCCTGTCCCCGTGAAACCGAAGTTCATTGAGGAAGGTGATTGCGATGCGTTTGAAACTATTCCTATTGGGTACGGCGATGACGCTTGCAAGCGCAGCCGCCGCTCAGGCCGGCCACTTCAAAGGTTGGTATATCGGCCTTGAGGGAGGTGGGAATTGGGTTTCCGATAACGACGCGGCATGGAGCACCATCGCTCCACCACCGACAGCACCGGTCAATCTCGACTTCGATACGGGTTGGGCCGCGATCGGGACTCTCGGTTACGGGTTTGCCGAAAACTGGCGCATCGAAGGTGAGGTCGGCTATCGTCACAACGACGTCGATGTCACCGGCGCGGTGAACAGGAGCGGTGGCGAGCTCGCAACGACGAGCTTGATGGCGAATGTGCTCTACGACTGGAACATCACGGATCGCTTCATGCTGAGCGCGGGTGTCGGCGCCGGTGCGGTTCATCAGCAGTTCGACGACGGGATCATCGATCAGGACGAAGACTATAACTTCGCCTATCAAGGCATCGTCGGTGCAAGCTATGAACTCAGTCCGCGCACGGATCTGACGCTGACCTATCGCTACTTGCGCTCCGACGATGCGGAGTTCCGTGGCGCGGCCGGTCCGGCCAACTTCTATGCGACGGACGAGTTCGAAAACCAAACTGTCACCGTTGGTCTTCGATTCGACCTTGGTGCCGATTTGCAGCAGGCTGCGTATTCGCCGCCACCGGCTGCTGAGCCGCCACCGCCGCCGGCTGCTGCACCGGCACCACCTCGTCAGTTTTTGGTGTTCTTCGGCTTTGACAAGGCGAACCTGACCGATGAGGCGCAGCGTGTGATCGCCGATGCCGCGGCTGCGGCCAAGCAGTTCGGTTCAGCCACGGTCCGCGTGGTTGGCCATGCCGATAGCGTCGGATCCACGGGTTACAATCAAGAACTCTCGGAGCGGCGCGCTTCCGCAGTGCGGCAAGGCCTGATCGGCGAAGGCATTGAAGCGGGAAAGATCACGGCCTCCGGCCGTGGCGAGACCGAACTTCTTGTCAAAACGGACGATAACGTCAAGGAGCCGCAGAACAGGCGCTCAAGCATCGACCTCGAGTAGGAAATGCGGGGATCTCCCCACCTTGGTTCTGCGCCGCTGCGGTGGCGCGGGACATTTTTTTGTTGCGTCGGAACCGGCCTTGCGGTGGAACGTTAAGCCGCATGCGCGTTTGCATTCGCAAACGGACACCAAACGGACGCCACAAGGGGCATTAACCACATGGACACCGTCGTTCAAAGTTTCAATGAGCTCTGGAATACGACGACTGCTTACATGGAAACAGGTTTTTACAAGATCAACGCGGTTCAGGGTCTTTTGATTGCGATGGTGGCCGCGTACTTCCTTTCGAAATGGAGCCAGGTGTTCAAGATCGCGTTCGGCGCCACGCTCTTTCACCTCGTCTTGGACGTCATGTTGCCGGTGGTGGCCAACAACGCTGCCTTCCGGTTGCCTAATGTCGTCGACGGCGAGTATTGGCGTTACGCGCTGGCGCTCTACGTCGGGTACTTGCTCGTCATCACGATCTTCTACGTGATCAAGAAAACGATGCTGAAGGGCAGCCACGCTTAGCGCGTTGCCGCGAAGCAGTGCGGCGTAGGACAGGCAGGTTTTACGCGCGCAGGTAGGTAATCGTGTTGGACCCCAGTGGACCTGCGGATTGGTCTGCTGGGGCGTTGCTGCTGCCTGATGGCAGCGCATCCGACCTGGCGTAAGGCTACTTTCAAGTCATGGAGTGGATGCAACAGTTCATCGCCGGCGTGAACGATTACATGCACACCGGGTTCTACAAGGTGAACGCTGTTCAGGGGCTCTTGATCGCGGTGGTCACAGCTGTGCTGCTTCCCAAGTGGAGCCGCATTTTCGTCATCGCTCTTGGTGCCACGCTCGTGCACGTGATCTTCGACGTGATGGTGCCGGTCCTCGCGCGCAATGCCCCATTCCGTCTGCCGCCGCTTGTCGACATCGAGTACTGGCGCTATTTGCTCGCGATCTACATCGGCTTTCTGATCATCATTTCCGTGTTTTATGTGATCAAGAAAGTGATGTTTCGCGGCGCACATTGACGCGCCGAAGCGTTCCTTTCGGAACTGAGCCTTCTCTCCCGCGTTTACACGGCATCGTGGAGCGGAAGGGAAGGTGTCATGCTCAGATCGTTTTTGATGCCACCAATTTTAGCTGCTTTTCTTGTTTGCACGGCGTGCGACGTGCCGAACGAGCCTCCCGAGCAACAGCCCGCGGAGGACAAGGACCCGCAGCCGAACGTGCCGAAGACGAAGTCGTCGGCCGGAATGGAGACGACGACTGCGGCGTTGGAACCTTCATCATACCAACACGTTCCCGTGAATGGCGAGGGCCGTTGATACGCAGGGCGGCTGCGTTCGCCTTCGTCAACCCTAGCGAATAAAGGAGTTGTGCAAATGAACTGGGACCAGATTGAAGGCAACTGGAAGCAGATGACGGGCAAAGTGCGCGAGCAATGGGGCAAGCTGACCGATGACGAGCTGACCAAAATTCAAGGTAAGCGCGAGCAGTTGGTTGGCGCCATTCAAAAGCGCTACGGCATCGCCATCGAAGAAGCCGAGAAGCAGGTGCGCGCGTTCGAAGAGACGCTGCACTAGCCATTTCGACGGGGCGGGGCGCGCGGGATCGCCGCCACGCTCCGTCGGATCCGTCTCTCCGGCCCGTGAAACACGCGCAACAGTCAATCTGCGGCTTCGCGGGAATGCCTGGCACCGTTGCTGTCAGGGAACTCTAGCTCGATGAGTGTACCGCCAAGTTCTTGGCGGCGCGTCGACAGGTGTCCGCCGACTTGGTTGGCAAAAGCCGCCATCAACCTGGCCCCCGTACCGGACTCGTTCGCGTCGCCATCGAGCGCAATGCCTCTTCCATCGTCTCGAATGGCGAGTTTCGTTTGTCCCGAATGAGATGGAGCGAGCGAAACAACAATCCTTCCCGTGTGCCCGTTCGTGAAGGCGTGCTTGTAGGCATTGGTGATAGCTTCTACTGCAAATAGCGTCAGTGGAATCGCGAGATCGGCCTTGGTGCGGTGAGGTTTCGCCTCAACACGCACTTTCACGCCGCGCCGGTCGCCGCCAAACCCTTGGTGCAACTGGGCGATGACGTCCTCCAGCAACGACTTGAGGTCAACGGTGCCGTCCATGTCGATTTCGTAGATCATGCGATGAACGAGTGCGAGCGCGTTGACCCGCGTACGTGTTTGTTCGATGGCGTCGCGCGCGGCGGGGTCGCGCAAGCGGCTCGCCTGAAGGCTTAGCAGGCTCATGACAATCTGCAGGCTGTTCTTAACACGATGATGAATTTCTTTGATGAGGACGGCCTTTTGATCGAGCGCATCGCGCAGGTGTCTGTCGCGCTCTTGAACGGCCTGCGCCATGCTTGCGAGCGAGTCGGCAAGCTGGCGGAACTCCTTCGGCGCGCGCTGGAGTTCCGCCGGACGGATCGCGTAATGACCTTTGCCATAAGCCGTTGCGGTCCTTTGCAGCAGGCTGATCGAGCGAACGACCACCCGGTCTGTCACAGACCAAATGGCAAGCGACGCGAGTACCAGCATGAGCACCGGTAGAAGCAAATCGACGGTCACGTGGACATAGGTGAACCGGAATAGATGCGCGGTTCTCATCGAGATGCCGACATAGAAGTCACGGCGAATGACGGGCGCCAGCGCTAACGACCAGGCTTCACCGTTGCGATCGGTCGCCGTCAACAGACCGTCGATATCCGATCCGCGCGGCGTCTTTGCCCCTTGCGCGAAGACGGATGTGGCGACGTCCAGATCGTTCGAAGCTACGACACGACCGGACTTCTCGAATAGCGCTACGACGGCCCCGCGGGGGACGCGCTTCTGCCGTTGAACGAAGTTCAACCAATCGACGTCGATTGCCACCCCGAGCGCGCCTTCGGACACTCCAGCCGCGTCGAACAATGGCAAGACGCCGTACAGCACGCGGTGGCCAACCGCAGGACTGTACACCGGCTCGCTCAGTGTGAAGTCGCGCGATGTCGGCATTCCAGTCCACCACGATTGGCGTGGGACGGCATCGGCGCCGACGTCCGTCCCGAAGGCCGAGCACAAGTATTTTCCGTCGGCAGACACGCGCAACATGTTTGGAAGGAACTTCGTGCGGGCGATCGCGTCGCGCATCCGGGTGCGGCAACCAGTGATCCCGGCGCGGATGGCGGTGTCGCTGGCAAGGGCTCGGACGATTTGTTCGGCTGCAACGAAGACGTTGAGCTCATCGCTCGCGGCCGCAAGGGCGCTTTGGCGCAGTCCTTCCCGCACGACCTCTTGGTCGAGACGAAGTCGATCGATCCCCTGCCAGAAGCTGAGGGCTGCGACCGGCAGCAATGCTAGGGCAACGACGACCTGAAACCGGAAACGGAGGCTTCCCGTGTCAGCATCGCCGTTAGCGCCGGCGTGCCTAGCTTCGCTCGGGCGGAACAGGGCCCGAAGCCAAGCGATCGAGCTGTCCCAAGATATCATCGACTGCCTCTCGGCGCTGCTTGCGCGGGGCCAGCGGTTGAGGTCCGCGTCCATTTAGAGATTCGACGAGAGCGGCGCGCGCACGCGCGACGCGGCTCTTGATGGTGCCAACGGCGCAGTCGCATATCTTCGCGGCTTCTTCGCACGAGAAGCCGCCGGCGCCCACAAGGATAAGCGCTTCGCGCTGTTCGTCGCGCAGCTGACGCAAGGCGCGGTTCATGTCTTGCAGGTTCAGAGCGGCGTTTTGCGATTCCGGGACCACATGCAGGCGCTCAGCGACGCTGTCGTCCCACGGACGTTGGCGCCACGAACGCCTGCGGTCCGAATAGAACTGGTTGCGCAGGATCATGAAGAGCCACGCTTTGAAGTTCGTGCCCGGCTGGTAAGAGTTGCGGCTCTGCCAAGCTTTCGTCAACGCTTCTTGGCAGAGGTCGTCCGCACCGTCGCGATCGCCACACAGCGTGCGCGCGAACGCCCGCAGGAACGGGATCAGATCGACGAGTTCCGTTCGGAAGACAGCGTCGGCCGACTGGGCCGTGGATGGCGCATTGTTTTCGGTTGAAGTCATGCGGGGTCAGTCCGCCTGTTTCTCAATGCGTTGCAGAAGTTCCAGCATCTCAGCCGGCACCGGCTCATTCACGACTTCCTCGAACATGCGGCGCAGTTCGTTGCCGATCACCGACTGCCGAACCTGGAGGTCGTTGGGGGTGTCTCGCCGTTCCCTGGATTTGCTTTTCTTGCCGGTTGGGGCAGCCGCCGGGCCTGGCTCATCATGGTTTGATGTCATTGGCTCTTGCAATTCAGGGTTGTTCTTGGTCGTGTTCATACTATATCGCGCGTGTCGACTTATGCCGTATACAACGTATTTGCTAAGCGATGGGTTCCAAGGTCGGGAACTTTTTTTGAGTTGGCTCGTTAATGGCGTGCGACTTCGCGAGCTGGGAGAGAAACTCTTATGAGCCTTACCGCTGCCATTACCCCGCATTTGCCCTTTTTGCGCCGTTATGCGCGCGCTCTGACAGGTTCCCAGACTGCTGGTGACGCATATGTGCGTGCGACTTTGGAGGCGATTTTAGTCAAAAAGGAGGCTCTGGACGAGGATATTAACCCGCGGGTGAGCCTTTATCGGCTGTTTCACGCGGTTTGGAGCGGCCCCTCCAATGTGATGCGGGCCGCAGACAACGACCGTGAGCCATCCACGCCGGACGAGCGCCTGCAAGCGTTGTCCCCCTCAAAGCGTGAAGCGTTGCTGCTTTCGTCGGTCGAGGGGTTCTCCCGCGAGGACATCGCCACGATCCTGGGTAAGGACGAAGCTCAGGTCGAGGAAGAGATTGCCGCCGCGCAAGTTGCGATTGAGCAGGAATTGGCTTCGCGCGTCCTGATCATCGAAGACGAGTCGATCATCGCGCTCGACCTTGAAAACATGATGACGGAACTCGGCCACGAGGTCGTCGGCATCGCCGCAACGCGCGACGAAGCCGTGCGACAGGCGACGGCGCGCCGGCCAGGCTTGATCTTGGCCGACGTACGTTTGGCCGACGGGAGCTCGGGCATCGATGCCGTGTCGGAAATCTTGCGCTCGTTCGATGTGCCGGTGATTTTCATCACCGCATATCCGGAACGCCTGCTGACCGGCGAGCGTCCTGAGCCGACGTATCTGATCACAAAGCCCTTCTTGCCAGAGACCGTCAAAGCGGCGGTGGGGCAGGCACTGTTTTTTCAGCCCGCCGGCCGCCAAGCGGCATAAGCGCGAACCTGAAGCACTAGAGTTCGAGTAGTGGCACCGGACGGCGCCGCACGCGTTATTACATGCATGCGGCTACTGCCGACAGACGGAGGCTGCCATGACCCTCGATCCTTTCTCCATGCCGCGTTTGATGCCCCTCGCGCATCCGCCGGAAGTCGATCTGAATTGGGCGCTGTTCCTCGACCTTGATGGGACGCTGTTGGACATCGCGGCCACGCCTGACGCCGTCGTCGTACCGACTGACCTTCGCGACACGCTGAAGACGGCTTCGGCCGCCCTTGGTGGCGCACTTGCGATTGTCAGCAGTCGAATGCTGGCCGAAGTTGACGCGTTGTTTGCGCCACTCACGCTTCCGGGTGCCGGGGAACATGGCGCCACGATCCGTATGCCGGACGGATCGATGGACGAAATCGACATGCGCATTCCCTATGGGTGGGTTCAGGCGTTGATGGACGCAACGGAGTCGATGGAGGGCGTCCTGATCGAGCGCAAGACGCACGGCGTCGTCGCGCATTTTCGCAACGCACCGCGCTTCGAGAAACACTTGCGTGCGTTGGCGTCGGAACTGATTGCGAAGGCAACGGCGTTCGAGATCGTCGAGGGCCGGATGGCGATCGAAATCCATCCACGCAACGTCTCGAACGTGCGCGCCGTCGATCGCCTTATGGCATCCGCGCCGTTCGCTGGACGCGTACCGGTGTTCGTGGGCGATGATGTGACGGATCTGGACGGGTTCAGGGCAGTGGAACGTCGTGGCGGCGTCGGATTGGACGTGTTCGATCACTTTGCCGGACGTCCGCAAGAGGTGCGCGACTGGTTGGCGACTTTCGCAGACGCGTGAACGCGAGGCCTGCGAACCACTTTTTCCAAAAAAGCGCACCGGGCTGACCGTTGCTCCTGCGGAGGAACCTGGCGCCACCCTGCGCGTTTAGACAGCAGCGCGATGCCGTGCATCGCGAGCACCCGTGTGTGCACACGGCAAAGGAGATAACCATGAAGACCTTCAAGCAAGTATTTACAGGCGCCGTTCTGGCGCTTACGGCCGTCATGTCGCTGGCTGCGGCGAGTGCTGCACAAGCGGCATCGGCGGAAGACTTGAACCGCGACTCGCGGCAGGCGTTGCAGACACTGTTCCGCACGAATGCGACGGCTGAAGCGGTTTCGCGCAATGCGCGCGCCGTTCTGATCTTCCCGAATATCGTGAAGGCCGGCCTTGTGTTCGGCGGTGCGTACGGCGAAGGCGCCTTGATGAGAGGCAACACGGTTCTGAATTACTACAATTCGGTCTCGGGCTCCTGGGGCCTGCAAGCCGGTGCGCAGTCGTACGGCTACGCGGTGTTCCTGATGAACGACAAAGCGCTCGACTACATCGACAAGTCCAACGGCTGGGAAATCGGCGTCGGGCCGACGGTCGTGATCGTTGACGCGGGCGTCGCGAAGAACCTTTCGACCAGCACGCTCAAGGATGACGCCTATGCATTCATCTTCAATCAGCAAGGGCTGATGGCGGGTGTGAGCATCGAAGGTACCAAGATCTCGCTGATCAAACGCGGCAGCGACTCGCACGCGGAACGCTAAGCCTTTCCGGGTCACGGCGTGGACAGGACCGCAGCGCAAGCCTTGCAGCTGCGGTTCGTGACCCGGTCCTTTCCCCCGTTCCCAAAGTAGGAGATCGAGATGACAGTCGAATATATCCTCATTTGGCTCTTGATCGGCGCCGTGGCCGGTTGGCTTGCCAGCCAGATCGTCAGGGGCGGCAGTTCCGGATTGGTCGCCAACATAATCATCGGTATCGTCGGCGCGTTCCTCGGCGGTTGGCTGCTTCGGGAACTCGGCGTCAGTGTGGCTGCGGGTCTGTTGGGGGTGATCTTGTCCGCAACGATCGGCGCCATCGTTTTGCTTTTGCTCGTTCACGCGGTCAGACGAGTCTAAAGGGGCGTCTCCGTACCAGCACCGACAACAAGAAAACGGCCCCCAAGACAAATTGGAGGGGGCCGCATGTTTAACCCAACCCAACAAAA
>JBKJZU010000355.1:0-2561 GCA_046715015.1 Micropepsaceae bacterium | reverse complement strand
CCACATCGAAACGAATTCCGGCGGCATCTCGATTCCCGAATGGCGCCGCACCTATATCCGCTGCAAAGGGTTCCAATCCCGCAGCTAACCACCGAAGTGGAGTTCCCATATGTCCCATCTCCACCACGCTTTTATTGCATGCGTAGCGCTCGGCCCCACTGTGTCCTGTGCGCAGAGCGAACCCGCGGCACCGCGCACGGTTCAAACCGGCGCTGGCGCTGTCGTCGTTGAGGAGCTCGCAAGCGGCCTCGATCATCCTTGGGGCCTCGCGTTCTTGCCGGATGGCCGCCTCTTGGTGACCGAGCGCGAGGGCAGATTGCGCATCCTGGGCAGCGACAACAAACTCTCGGCCCCGCTCGAAGGCGTGCCGGCCGTGCGCGCCAGAGGGCAGGGTGGTCTCCTCGACGTCGCGCTCGACCCGGGATTCAAAACGAACCGCACGATCTATTTGTCGTTCGCGGAGGGCGGTGACGACGGCGCCTCGACCGCGTTCGCCAGCGCGACGTTGGGTGAAGGCCGGATCGACGGCGTCAAAGTGATCTTCCGCCAATTGCCGAAGGTAAGCGGCGACGGCCACTTCGGCGGGCGCATCGTGTTCGCGCGCGACGGGCGCTTGTTGCTCACGACCGGTGACCGGCAGAAGTTCAGCCCGGCGCAAGATCTGCAGAGCCATCTCGGTAAGGTTATCCGCATCAACCGCGACGGCACGGTGCCGAGCGACAATCCGTTCGTGGGCCGCGCCGACGCAAAGCCTGAGATTTGGTCCTACGGTCACCGCAATATGCAGGGTGCCGCGATCGATCCCGTCACCGGCGCGCTTTGGACGATTGAGTTCGGCCCGGCCGGCGGCGACGAATTGAACCGGCCAGAGCGCGGAAAAAATTACGGCTGGCCGCTCGTCAGCTGGGGCGATCACTACGACGGTCGCGACATACCGAAACCGTCGACGCGCGCGGACCTGGCCGATGCGGTCAAGTACTGGAACCCCGCGATGAATCCGTCCGGTATGATTTTCTACACGGGGGCCATGTTCCCGGCGTGGAAGAACAACCTTCTGGTCGCAAGCCTAGGAACGCCCGGCATCGTTCGGCTGACAATCGAGAACGGCAAGGTCACGAACGAAGAGCGCATCAAACTCGACGACCGCATCCGCGACGTGGAGCAGGCGCCCGACGGCTCGATCTACGTCGCAACGGATCAGAACGACGGCCGCATCTGGCGCTTGCGGAAATAGTTCACCGCGCCGTCATACCGCCGTCGACGACGACCTCTGAGCCCGTCATGAACGCGGCGTCGTCCGACGCCAAGAACACGACTGCGCTTGCGATATCGGCGGGCACACCTAGACGTCCGAGCGGATGCAGCGCGATCGCATTGGCGCGCACTTCGTTGGCGCCGCCACCGCCGGCAGCAACCAGGTCGTCCAACACCTGCTGCCCCATCTTCGTTTCGATCACACCCGGATGGATCGAGTTGACGCGGATCTTGAGACCGAGTTGCGCGCATTCGAGTGCCGCACCTTTCGTCATCAACCGGACTGCCCCCTTCGACGCGTTGTAAGGCACCGCGAACGCCGCGCCGGTCAGGCCCGCGACCGACGACAGATTGATGATCGACCCGCCACCGGCCCACTGTCCCGCACGCTTGCCGATCGCGCCAATCGCGGTCTTCATGCCGAGGAACACGCCTTCGACGTTGATCGCCTGCATGTTCCGGAACTCTTCGATCGTCGTCATCGCCATCGGCTTCAGGAAAAAGATGCCAGCGTTGTTGAGCAGGATGTCGAGCCCGCCGAACCGGCGTTCCGCTTCGCCGACGGCGGCCTGCCACTGCCCTTCGTCGCGCACGTCATGGTGCACGTAGCCCGCACGCGCACCCTTGGACGCGATCGCCGCAGCCGTCGCCTCGCCGTCCGCGTCCAGAACATCGGTAATCAAAACTGACGCCCCTTCCGCCGCGAGTGCCTCGGCTGCCGCCGCTCCAAGCCCGCGCGCTCCGCCCGTCACAAGTGCGACGCGTCCCTGAAGTTTCCCGGCCATATTTCGATCCTCCGCGTGTTTTACGAGTGTTCGCGCCTTTTCGTGGCTCCGTCAAACAATGCGATTTGACGAAGGCGCGGAGAGAGGTCACGCTGAAGCTCATGTGAAATGCGGAGAGCCACGGTGATGGACGGGAAACCTCACGACCAAGCGAAGTATCACGCGATGATCGACAGCACCGCCGAGGACTGGGGCATCATCGTGAAGGCCGCGGCACCGTTGCAGAGGGAGCTTCCGAACCGCATCCTCGCTCACCTGAACCTGCTTAAAGGCGACTGCGGCGGTTACGCCGTCGACCGCCTTGAACACTCGCTGCAAACGGCGACGCGTGCGCACCAAGCGGGCCAAGATGAAGAGTACGTCGTCTGCGCGCTGGTGCACGATATCGGCGACACGTTAGGCCCGGCAAACCACGCCGACATCGCCGCCGCGATGGTGAAGCCTTACGTGTCGGAGCAGAACCACTGGATCGTCGAGAAGCACGCGATGTTCCAGGGTTACTACTTCTTCCATCATTTGGGT
>JBKJZU010000354.1:0-3894 GCA_046715015.1 Micropepsaceae bacterium | reverse complement strand
AGCTCCCTGCCCTTTGCGCTTTCGAAGTTCGTGTAGAAGACGAAACCGTGCTCGTCGTGTCCCTTCAGAAGAACCATGCGCACGTTCGGCAAGCCGTCCGCATCAACGGTTGCGAGCGCCATGGCGTTCGCGTCGTTCGGTTCCTTCGTGGCGGCCAGCGCGAACCATTCCGCGAACAGCGGAAAAGGGCTCTCGGCCGCGGCAATTTCCGGCGAGGCGTCGTCTTTGGACTTTAGATCCACGGGGATTCGGGCTCACGCTGTGGCACGGTGGTCCAGTATATAGGGTCGGGCGGAACGCCGCCGCACGATTTGTCGCGTGAAGTTGAGAGGCACTAGCATTCGACATGGATGGTAAACTGCGTCTTACCGTGGTGGTCGCGCTCGCTCTATTGCTGAGCGCGTGCGTGACGAACGTCGTTGCGGACAAGGCCGCACGCTTCAACCAAGCGACGGCTGCGTACGATGCGGGCGACTTTCCTCGCGCCTATGAGATTTGGTCGCAGCTTGCCCACGAAGACGACCTCGCCGCCATGCGCAACACGGCGCAGATGCTGCGCCAGGGCAAAGGCGTCAAGAAAGACTCCGAGAAGGCGTTCGATCTCTATCTATCGGCGGCCGAGAAGGGTCTCGTCACCGCGATGGCGAACGTCGCCGAAATGTACTTGAGCGGCGAAGGCACCGAGAAAGATACCAAGGAAGCGGTCGCCTGGTACACGCGCGCGGCGACGGCGGGGCTTTCGCTTGCGCAGGTGAAGCTTGCGGACATGTACGAGCAAGGCATCGGCGTCGAGCGCGATCCGGCAC
This sequence comes from Micropepsaceae bacterium, assembly GCA_046715015.1. GTDB lineage: Bacteria > Pseudomonadota > Alphaproteobacteria > Micropepsales > Micropepsaceae > SZUA-430. Next base: position 3,088 of record JBKJZU010000354.1, on the reverse strand, counting down.
GCGCACGAGCGCTCTTGGTACGTGCGGCGCGCAACGGCTATGGACCTGCGCGCACGCGCCTTGAAGCGATGGGGATTCCGGTCGCGGGCACAGCGCCTGGGCCTGCCCCCGTGGCCACCCCTCCCGATGCCAATCCCGATGCGCCTTGGCCGCACAGCGGGCGTCTGCCCACGCAACCGCGTGAGGGTCGGATGTCGCCCGGCACGCCGATGCGGATCGGCGCTGCCTCGACAATGTCGGCGGATGACCTGACGCTGATGAATAATGGGTTCGCCGCTTATGCCGCCAACAATAAGGCCGCTGCCTTCACGGCTTGGCGCGCGGTTGCCGGACGGGGGATTGCGGAGGCGCAGCTCAGGGTCGGGCTGCTCTACGAAGCAGGCGAAGGCGTCGGTCAGGACATGATCGAGGCCTACCGGTGGTTGAAACTTGCCGCGACACAAGGACAACCACAAGCGGTGGAGGCGTTTCGGTTCGTGTCGTCCTCTATGGCACCTGCAGAGCGCGCGATGGCTGAATCCTTGGCCAAAAATCCAAACACGCACTCTAAGAACGACCCGTAATCATATACGTGCATTAGTAATTTGCCATTTGAACAACCGCGTGTAGTATCGGCACTGACGCTTTCGCCAACCCCCTCGGCGTGTGAGTCCGACTGCTGATGTACGACCCCTACTCGGTGCTCGGCGTTCCGCGTTCTGCGAACGACGACGAGATCAAACAAGCGTTTCGCGGGCTCGCGAAACGCTTCCATCCCGACACGCCTGAAGGGTCGGCCGACAAGGGCCGCCGCTTCACAGACCTGTCCATCGCCTATGAGATCCTCGGCAACCAATCGAAGCGCCGGTCCTATGACCGGGGCGAGATTGACGCGCACGGAAACCCCAGAGCCGGATACACCCCGCGGCCTGAGCCTGCGGCGGCGGAAGAGGAATTCGAGGTTGGCGACGTCGCGACGGCGGAGCGGCCGCCCGAAGCGAAAAACGGTCACGCGAACGGCGAGGCGCACGGCTTTCGCGGCGCGTTCGAGCGTGCGTTCGGTGTCGGCGCTGCGACGGAAAAAAAGAGCCGCGTCGAGGAACTCTTTGGTGAGTTTTTCGGTGAGCGTTCGGCGGGCCGCAAGCGTCCGGCGCCCGGCAAGGGTCTCGATACGCATTACGATTTGCACATCACTTTCGAAGAAGCGGCGCTGGGCGGTACGCGGCGCGTGAAGCTGCCTGCCGGCAATCGCTTCGATGTGAAGATTCCGGTCGGCGTGAACGAGGGTCAGACGATCCGCTTGCGCGGGGTCGGCGAGGCCGGGTTACCGGGCGGGCCTGCGGGCGATGCGCTGATCACGATCGCGATCGAGCCGCATCCTTACTTCCGCCGCGACGGACGCGACATTCATTTGGCGCTGCCGATCACACTGAACGAAGCGCTGCACGGCGGTAAGGTGAGGGTGCCGACGCTGCAGGGGCAGGTCACGATGGCGGTGCCGCCGGGTGCGAATGCCGGGCAATCGTTCCGCCTCAAAGGCAAAGGGATTCCGGGGACCGGATTGCAGGCGTCGGGCGATCAGCTCGTCACGCTGCAGATCGTGCTGCCCGATCAATCGGACCCGCACTTGAGCGATATCGTGAAGCGGTGGGAAACCGCGCATCCGTATCAGCCGCGGCGCAAGTTCGGCGACGTGTGACGCTCTTGCCCACGCGCTGAGGCGGCGGGGACGCTTGCAAGAGGGACACGAAGTTCGCGAAGGTCCACGAAGAACACGAAGATGTTTGGGCTTTTCGTAGGCTGTGGCGCGCCTGTTTTGAAATGGCGCTTCGCGCCGCACTTAACTCATGTGTTGCAGGATGCGGCGCGAAGCGCCAATGGGAGCAATAGAAGGCGACGAGCCAATTCGCGCATCGAGACTCTTCGTGACCTTCGTGGACCTTCGCGAACTTCGTGTCCCTCTTGCAGCGCTTCCATGGCCTCTACGCCTGAGATAGCCCTCCCCCTATTCGGCCTGGCGCGTTTTGGATTTCGCGACGCAAGTTGATAACGTCCGTCGCATGAGCAAAGACAATATCGACGCGCTGGCCGCGAGGCTGCTTCATCACTACGGCCTCAGATTGCAGCCTGGGCAATCGGTCGTTCCCGAGATCGTCCCTACGGCGGTGTTTCACCTGCCAGGCGATCCGGCGAACGCGTCGCACGTGTATGGCCGCTATCACAACCCGACATGGGAAGCTCTTGAGGATGCGCTTGGCGTTCTCGAGGGTGCGGAAACATTGGTGTTTCCATCGGGCATGGCGGCCATTGCCGCGGTTTTGATTGCGACTGCGCGAACAGGCGACCGCGTGTTGTTGCCGGCCGACGGATATTTTGCGGTGCGCGCCTTGGCGGAGCGGTTCTTGGTGCCGCTCGGCGTCACAGTGGATACCCGTCCGACAGCGATGTTTCTCGACGGCGGGTTCGGCGGCTATCGCCTGGTGCATATCGAGACGCCGTCAAATCCGGCCCTCGACGTTTGCGATTTGCGCGCCGCTGCGACGCAAGCAAAAGCCGCTGGCGCGATTCTGTCGGTCGACAACACGACGATGACCGCGCTTGGGCAGCGGCCACTGGAGCTCGGCGCCGACATCGTGGTCTGCTCGGATACAAAAGCCGTTAGCGGACATTCCGATACGCTGATGGGACATGTCGCGACGCGGCGCGCCGACTTGATGGAGCGCTTTAAGGAATGGCGAAAGTTCTCCGGCACGATCGCGGGGCCGTTCGAAGCTTGGCTGGTCTATCGCGGGCTTGAGACGTTGGAGGTGCGGCTTCAGCGGATGTGCGCGACGGCAGGTGCCGTCGCCACGCTGCTGGCGGGGCATCCGAAGGTCAAAGCGGTGCGCTATCCGGGCTTGGACTCCGATCCGGCGCATGCGATTGCGGCACGGCAGATGCTGACATTCGGTTCGCTGATCTCTTTCACGCTGGCGGATGGACCCGCTGCGGACCGTTTCATCGAGATGTGCGCCTTAGTCCAACCCTCGACGAGCTTTGGCGGAGTCCGTACCTGCGGGGAAAGACGCGTGCGTTGGGGTGACAGCGTGCCGGAGGGGTTCATTCGCCT
>JBKJZU010000353.1:0-3258 GCA_046715015.1 Micropepsaceae bacterium | reverse complement strand
TCGCCGACAGCCCGGGCGTCGGCCAGAACCTGCAAGACCACCTGGACGTCAATGTGCAGTACGCCTGCACGCAACCCGTCACTGCCTACGCGCAAGTTCAAAGCCCGATCCGCATGATCGGCATCGGTTTGCAGTACATCCTGTTCGGCACCGGCGACGGCGTGAGCCAAGGTTTGGAATCGGGCGCCTTCGTAAAGAGCCGGCACGATCTCGAGATGCCGGACTTGCAATTGCACCTGATCAACGCCCCGTTCTCGAACCACGGCCGGACGCAACTGAAAATGCATGCGTTCGGCCTGCACATGTGCGCGCTCAGACCCGAAAGCCGTGGTCACGTCGCTTTGCGCTCGACGAACCCGCAAGACCCGCCGCTGATCCAGCCGAACTCTTTGGCATCCGACAACGACCTACGCACGCTGCGCGAGGGCGTAAAGATCGCGCGCAAGCTGGTTGCACAAAAGGCATTCGACACTTACCGCGGTGAAGAACTAAACCCCGGTGCCAGCGCGACGAGCGATCCGGACATCGACGACTTCATCCGCCGCACCGAGATCACGATTTATCATCCGGTTTGCACCGCATAGATGGGCAGTGATCGGATGGCTGTGGTGGATTCGACACTGAAAGTTCGGGGAGTCCGGGGGCTCAGAGTTGTAGACGCGTCCATCATGCCAACGCTCGTCGGTGGCAACACGAACGCGCCCACGATTATGATCGCCGAAAAGGCGGCGGACCTGATTCTCGGGAAACAACCGTTGCCGCAAGAACACAGACGGGTGGCGGAAGACACTTCGGACCGTTTTGCAGCCGCCCGTTAAGGGAAAATTGGCCGATCCTGGCCTATGCAATGCATGCATGGGCACCTATCTTCATGCGTAGAAAAAAGGAGCCGCAAATGCGGATCAGTGGGGTTTTACTGGCCGGAATCAGTGCGCTGTCCCTGTCGTTAATGGCAGCGGAGCCAGCAAGTGCGCGCAACCTTTATTTCGACATGTGGTGCCAAGAGCAAGGGTACGACAAAGACCGTTGCGACCGCCGCGAAGCGGCCGACGTGGCGGCGTTCGAGGAATATTGGCGCCAGGTCGAAAAGTACGAAGAACGCTACTTCGTCGAGCGTGAGAACTACGGCAATTTCCGCGACCAGCTGAACGCGCTGGACGAAAACCCGGATCCGGGCTTCCGCGACTACGACCCTGAACGTTCGCCGCGCCCTTACTAGGCGCGCTTCGTTTCAGCCAAAAAAAGGGGCGCCTCTCGGGCGCCCTTAAGTTTTTCTTGGTGGTGGAAGTCAAAGGTGGCTTCAGAAATCTCTAGCGCGTGCTGACGACCTTCAGATGCTTGGTCGACTTGCGCTTGTCATCGGCGAAAGCGGCGGCGCCAGGCCCCGCCTGATCGCCCGTCAAAATCGCGTTCGCCGTCATGCGCATGCGCACGAGCTTGCGGCCCATCAGGCGGCTCAGCGGATCCAAGGGCTGGAAGTGGCCCAGAATGTAGGTTGTCTCGCCGCGTTCGTCCGCATACGGAAGAAGCAAAATCTCGCCCGGCATTGCGCGGCCCTCGTCGGTTTCGGCGATGCTGAGCGCGACCGTCGGGACCGAAAGGTTGGACACGCGGATCAGCGAGGTCAGCGCTGCATTTCGCGATTGCTCCGCCCACAGATGAACGAAGCTGTTGCCGCGCAATTCCTTGCCGAAGAGATCGCACATGCCGGTGCCGGCCAGCACGAACGAGAACTTGTCGCCCGCTTCGCGCTTCAGCAAAAACGCAAACGCCAGGTGGTTTTTGATCGCCTTCGGCTCGATCGAAGCCTTGCGCGGAGCAAGCGTCTCGCCGCGCGCATGACGCCAGTGGTCGAGCAGACTTTGAGTGTGAGCGTTGCGCATCTTCGAACCTCGTGTCGGGGACCGCCGTTCCATTTGGAGACAAGGGCGGCGCCGCCTTCGGTTTGGAAGTAGCGAGAGCCATGCCAAGCGCGTTGGCGGGAAACGCTGGCTTTTCAGCGCGTTCCGCCAGGGTCCTGATGCTGAAAAATCTCTAAACGCGCGAACGTGGTTAGAGTGGGGTTAATTCCCGCGAGAACCGCTTCCAGTTCTCGACATAGTGCGCAGCCGAAATCTGAAGCATCGCGCGCGTCCCGTCGTCGACCTGCCGCACCACTTTGCCGGGCGCACCCATGACCACCGAATTGTCGGGTATGTCCTTGCCCTCCGTCAGCAGCGTGTTCGCCCCGATCAGGCAATTCTTCCCGATCTTCGTGCGGTTCAAAATCACGGAGCCAATCCCGATAAGCGACCCGTCGCCGATCTCGCACCCGTGCAGCATGACCAAATGCCCGACGGTCACGCCCTTGCCGATCGTGAGCGGCACACCGGGGTCGGTATGCAAGACGGAACCGTCCTGCACGTTCGAGCCCTCGCCGATCGTGATCCACTCCGTGTCGCCCCGCGCCGTCGCCCCGAACCAAACGCTGGCGTCCTTGAGCAGCCGCACCCGCCCCATCACCATCGCATTCGGCGCGATCCAATAGCTGCCCTCATCCGGCAAATCGGGCCGCCAATCGCCAAGCGCGTAGACCGTCATAGGCACTCCCGTAAGTTCGTTGCGCCGATCCTGTCATGGTGCGCCCGCGTTTGTCATGCCAGGATGGCCGGGGAGACACTGATGACCAAAGACGAACTGCAGACTTGGGCCCTGGCCAACGGTTGGCAGTTGATGGGCGAACACCTGTGCCTGGTGAAGCCCACCAGGGCCACCGAAGCGATCGTCCGCATGGTCTTGAAGGCGACCGTGGCGCAGATCGAGATCAAAAAACCGTCCGGCAAATGGGACAAGGTGGCAAGTGAGAGCTACGCAAAGATCACCTATGACGACCACGCCGAAATGCCGATGGGCTTGGGCCTCGCCACGATTTCAGGACTGACCATGCTGATGCGCGACAACAAAGACCGCCAGGCCTTTTCCAAACTGTCAAAAATCTGATGCTGACCGAACTCGTAGGCGTGGCTGCTGCTACACTCACAACCCTCTCGTTCGTGCCCCAAGTCGCCAAGACCTGGCAGGACCGCTCCGCCGCCGACTTCTCCTGGATTTGGCTGGTCGCGTTCTCAGCCGGTCTTGTCCTCTGGCTGGCTTACGGCCTCGCGCTCGTATCGTGGCCGCTGATCGTCGCGAACGGCATCACGCTGTCCCTGGTTCTCGTGATCGCCTTCGTCAAATGGCGCGAGGGCGCCTGAGAATACCGGCGACCTGTTGCGGCCC
>JBKJZU010000352.1:0-2518 GCA_046715015.1 Micropepsaceae bacterium | reverse complement strand
AAGCCGCGCACGATGGGGTGCTCGTCATCGACCCCGACACGCGTAAAATCGTCGAAGCCAATCCATTCATGACAATGCTGCTGGGTTACCCGCATGAACAGTTGGTCGGGAAGGAACTTTATGAAATCGGCTTGCTCAAGGACCAGGCCGCGAGTCAGGAAATGGTCCGGAATCTGAAGCGGACGAGCCAAGTGCGCTACGATGATTTGCCGCTCGAGAGTCAGACGGGACAGCATCGAGAAGTCGAAGTGGTGGCCAACCTATATGAAGAGAACGGCCGCCCCGTCATCCAATGCAACATCCGCGACATTACCGACCGCAAGCGCACGGAGGAGCACGTTAAGATGCTCATCGCAGAGGTCAATCATCGCGCCAAGAACCTACTCGCGGTGGTGCAAGCGGTTGCCCAGCAAACCGTAAAACATGGCGACACGCAAACTGCCGCGGCGCGCTTGTACGAGCGCATCGGCGCACTCGCCGCCGGCCAGGATCTGCTGGTTAAAAGCCAGTGGCAGGGTGTTGATGTATCGGACCTCATTGCGGCCCAGCTTGCCCATTTCAAGGATCTGTTTGGCAAGCGCGTGCTGCTCGCTGGCCCTCCGGCGCAATTGCGGGCCGACGCCGCCCAGGGGATAGGCATGGCGCTGCATGAACTCGCGACCAACGCCGCCAAGTACGGGGCGCTGTCGAACGATGAGGGGCGGGTGCGCATCAGCTGGCAGGTCACGGCAGACACGGAACCGAGATTTTTGATGACCTGGCTGGAGGACGGCGGCCCCAGAGTTGACGTGCCCGCACGGGTGGGGTTCGGCCAGATCGTGATTGGACGTTTGGCGGAGGCGGCGGTTCAGGGCATCGCCGAGATCAAGTATGCGGCAGCAGGGTTTTCCTGGAAGTTGAGCGCTCCGATTAAGGACGCGTTGACGTAACGCTGGCGGACGAAAATGAGCGATTGTTCGACGATACGCGACGACCGGCATAAAGCGCGCATCCTCATCGTTGAGGACGAGCCAATGCTCGCGTTCGCACTCGAAGAATTCCTGATCGATGCCGGTTACGGGATCGCCGGCGTGGCGGCAAGACTTGAGGCGGCGCTGGCAATTATCGAGAGCGGCTCCTTCGATGCTGCCGTCCTTGACGCCAATCTGGCGGGCGTCAGCGCGGGCCCCGCTGCCGCGGCGCTGAGCGCGCGCGGACTGCCTTTTGTCGTCGTTTCGGGTTATTTGCCCAGTCAGCAACAGAGTATGTTTTCGGGCGCGCTTTGCCTTCAAAAGCCGTGTCCTCCCGAACGTATCGTTGCAGCCTTGCGCCAGATACTGCCGGCTCAACGAACACTTGCCGCAGTGTGACGGCTGGCGTCACGAAGGACGACAAGGAGAATTTGCGTCGGAACGCGCGCGATCGGCCAGCACCCAAACCGCACCGCACGCGAGCAGCACGGCGAGAGCCTGGGCCGCAATGAATCCGGGGACGGAGCCGGGCGCGATGCCCGCGAACGTATCGCTCAACGAACGCGCGAGCGTCACCGCCGGATTGGCGAACGACGTCGACGACGTGAACCAATAGGCGCTCACGATATAGGCGGCGACGGCGGCGGGAACGGCATCCGGCCGCGATCGCGCCACGCCCCAAATCGTGAGCAGCAAGCCGAAGGTCGCGACCACCTCGCCGATGAGCTCGCCCGTCGTGGCGCGCACATGCCCCGACGCTTGCACGAGCGCGAGCCCGAACATCGCATGCGCGGCGATCACGCCGGCGACCGCGCCCGCCACTTGCGCTGCGATGTAGAACACCGCCTGGCGCCACGACAAACGCCCGCCCAAAAGTTCGAAAACCGAAACCGCCGGATTGAAATGCGCACCCGACACCGGGCCGAACGCGCCGATCAGCGCGATCAACGCGCCGCCGGTGGCGAGAGAATTGGCGAGGAGCGCAATCGCATCGTTCCCGCCCGAAAGTTTCGCCCCCATAATGCCGGAGCCGACGACCGCGGCGAGCAGGAACGCGGTGCCGAGAAATTCCGCGAAGGCTTGGCGGGCGAGGGTGGCCATCGCCTCAACGCGGACCCAACGCGGCGACGCGCCGTTTCAGCGTCGCAGCATCAATCTGGCCCACGGGCAATGCCGCAAGCTGCGCCACGGCCGTGCGAATGCTTGCGAACACGCGCGCGAATTCGGCGAGCTGTTCGGCGCGTGTGCCTTCCGCCGCCGCCGGATCCGGAAAACTCCAATGCGCTTTCAACGGCGCCGCCGGCCAACCCGGACAAGCCTCGGCGGCAGCGTTGTCGCAAACGGTCACGACCAAATCCATGCGCGGCGCGTCGCCCGTCGCGAATTCGTCCCAACTCTTCGAACGCACGTCGCCCACGGGGATGCCGTGCGCCTTCAACGTCGCGAGCGACAGCGGATGCACCGCACCTTTCGGCGCACTCCCGGCGCTATAGGCGCGAAAAGTCCCGTGGCCCAAATGGTTCAGCGTGCACTCCGCCATGATCGAGCGGGCGGAGTTGCCCGTGCAC
>JBKJZU010000351.1:0-4584 GCA_046715015.1 Micropepsaceae bacterium | reverse complement strand
CCGATCTCGCCATCCTCTGGCCGCGTGTCGAGACGCTGAAAGAACGCGCGAATGTGGTGCTAAGAAATGCGGGCCCACCTTCATGACACGAAGATGAGCCCGCTGATACCGGAGCCGCCCGCAGGACCTTGAGGAGAGACCGCGGCCCCGATACTTGCACCTATTCTTCCCGAAGGAAGAGACGCCGGTGCACGTTTAGATTTAGGGCGTCACCGGTCAACGTTCAAAACAACAGACCTCGATGAACCGATGAACGCGTGTTAATTCTAGAGGGCGGAAATTCGATGCGAGACTGTGACCTTAGCCAGCTAACGTTCGTCGGCCAAGCACGCGTTGGCTTACGCAACGTGAGCAAGCGCGGCGCCGTTCAAATGAACTGGTGCGTTCCTCGCAAACGGCAAGCGCACCGTCACGCGCGTGCCTTTGCCCTCCTCGCTCTCGATCGCGCACGAACCGCCGTGCAGTTCGCTGAGCGCGCGCACCAGCGTCAGGCCCAAACCGGTGCCGCCTTGCGCCTGCGCGTAGCGGTTATCCGCCTGTTCGAACGCGTTGAACACGCGCGCGATCTCGGCGTGGGAAATGCCGCAACCCGTGTCTTCGACAACCAGCACCGCCGTCTCGCCGACATTGGACAACGTAACCGACACATGTCCGGCACTCGTGAACTTGATCGCATTCGAAAGCAGATTGAGCAGGATCTGCTTGAATGCGCGGCTGTCCGCAAACACCCGCACGTCGGCGGCACAGCGTTCGCGAAGCTCGACGTTCTTGACGGCCGCCTTGTCGCGCACGAGCTTCACGGTTTCGTCGACTTCCGCGGCTCCGTTCAACCACTCGCCGTCGAGGTTCATCTTGCCGGCCTAGATTTTGGCGACGTCCAAAATATCGTTGATCAGGCTGAGCAGATGTTGCCCGCTGCCGTGAATATCGTGCGCATAAGCGCGGTACCGCTCAGGCGCATCACCAAGCCCGTTGACCGCGATCATTTCCGAGAAGCCCAAAATCGCATTCAAGGGCGTCCGCAACTCGTGGCTCATGTTGGCCAGGAACGAACTCTTCATCTGGTTCGCCCGCTCCGCCGCCTGGCGTCCGGCTTCCGCCTCGTCGCGCGCCTTGGCGAGTGCGGCGTTCAGCACGTCGTTCTCGACCTGTGCCTCGATGTTTCGCCGGACCTGTGCGCTCGCGGCTCGAACGTGCAGCGACATCGCCATGAACCAGACCGGCAAAAGCACGGCGAAGATATTCGCCACATCCGAGGTTTCGCTGAAAAGCTTCGCCCAGAAGACGAGCACCGAAAGGCCGCTGCCGATCAAGAACGTCTCGAACTTGTTCATGCGCGAGATGATGCCGTTCATGATCCCGCAAAAGACGAGAATGGCAAGCGTGAGTTGATTGCTCGGATTGCCGTCGATCCAAAACACCCAGACGAGCGAGGCCCAAAGCGCACTCAAACACGCGAACGCCGACGCATGCGCCCAGAGCCAAGCGCGCGGGTCGATCGGCGCGGGCAAAGCCGCCGCCCGCCGGTAAGCGGTATCGAGCGCGAGCGTTCCCAAACACACGGCGAAGATCGCACCCAACCAGCCCAGCGTCGGCATCAACGGCGCCATCCCCAACACTGGAAACGCACCCGACATGATCCAAGCGACCGCAAGCGCCCAAAGCGGCGTGCCGACGATCGCCCCGCGCGCGGGCGCGGCGACGAGCGCCAGCTGCCGCGTCAGCACGCGGCGCTCGAATTCGTCGTGCGGCAATGGCGAAGCGGCGGAACTCATCGCGAGGGTACTCAATGGCGCCGCGATGCTAGAGTTTCACGCCTTAACGCTTGCTTGGATCAATCGCATTGTTACCCGCGCGTAAACGCTTCGGTCACACAGCGAATGCAGGCATTTTCCGGAGGCACGTCACCGCTCGTACATGATGTAGACGGTTTAACTGCGTTACTCGGCGGCACGCATACGCGGCAACACACTGGCGGCAGGCGGGTGATGGTCGACGATCACGGTCAACGGATCGCCGACGACGCGGGCCTCCACGCCCCACACGGTACGTATTAACGCCGCGCTGAGGACGGAGGCCGGCGAACCCTCCGCCGCGATCCGCCCGTTGCTGAGCACGATCAGACGGTCGGCGAAGGTCGCGGCAAGATTGAGGTCGTGCAAAATCGCGAGCACGGCACCGCCGTCGCGCGCAAACGTCTTGGCGTGCGTCAACACCAAGCCCTGGTGGGCGAGATCGAGCGATGCCGTCGGCTCGTCCAGCAACAGATGCCGCCTGCCGCCGTCGCGGAGCGGATGCCAAACCTGCGCCAGCGCGCGGGCGAAATGCACCGCCCGCTGCAACGCCAGCGCACCCGCATCCCACGCAGAGAGCGGACGTCCGTTCATGGCAACCCGCCCGCGCTCAAACGCGATCGATCCGTGGAAGGTTGTCGCGGGCTTGCGTTACGACGATCCGGCCGGCGTCTTCGGCGGGCAAGCGATCGTAACGCACTCGGGCGAGAAGGATGCTAGCGACATCGGTGCCGGCGCGTGCACACAGGCGCCATGCTTCATCCCGGACGCGTTCACGATCTTGGACATGACCGCATACTGGAACATGACCGAGGACGCGACGCTCCGGGTGGGCGTGTTCAACGTGTTCGACGAGAAGTATACGTGGTGGGGCGACGTGCGCGCAGACTCTGCCACCAGTCTGAGCTCGACCAGCCCGATCGTCGACGCCTATACGCAACCCGGAAGGAATGCGAGTGTGTCGCTGACGTACAGGTTCTAGAAGCTTAGGCCGCGCGCACCAGCGTCTTCGCGGCTTTCGCTTCGTTGCTCATGTAAGACGTCAGTGCTTTCACGACGCCCATCCTGAGATCGGGCTCAAGCCCGTCGCCCATGCGCAACAGCTGCAGGCAGTACCAACCTTGCGCACCCGCACCGTTGATCACCTTGAACAAGGTCAACGGCGAGTGAGGCCCGAACAAGCCCGGCCCGACGCGCAACACCTTCTCGTAAGCCGGTAGCGATTCAATCTCACCCGAGAGCAAACGCTTCACGCTGAGCGCATCGCCGCACAGCGGCCGCCCGATGCCGACCACTTGGCACGCGCCCGAGGCGAGTGCTTCTTCTATGCCGGCGCGCGTGCGGAACCCGCCCGTCACCATCAAAGGCATCTTCGCAACCTTGGCGATCTGGGCCGCATAGTCGATGAAGTAGGCCTCGCGCGCCCGCGTACTCGCGCGCACGTTCTCGACGTAGACCGGCTCAAGCCCGTCGAGCCCGGCCATTCGCGGCTGCTCGTATGTGCCGCCCGAAATCTCAAGCAGATCGACGCCGGCGCCGTTCAGCCATTCGACGACCTGCAGACATTCCTCGTTCGTGAAACCGCCCTTTTGAAAGTCGGCTGAGTTCAGCTTCACCGAAACCGCAAAGTCCGGCCCGGCCTTTGCCCGCACCGCTTTGACGACCTCAAGCAGCAGCCGTGCACGGTTCGCAAGCGCGCCGCCCCATTCGTCCGTACGCTGATTAACCCGCGGGCTTAAAAACTCTGAGATCAAATACCCGTGCGCCGCATGCACCTGCATGCCCGTGAACCCGGCCTCGCGCACGACCGACGCGACATGCGCAAACCGTGCGATGACGTCGGAAATCTCAGCGCCCGTCATCGCGCGCGGATCGCCGAACTGACCGCCCGGCAACCCCAACTTCACCGCCGAGGGCGCCGACGGGTTCGTGTTGATGTGCTTGGGCGTCTGCCGTCCCGCATGCGCAACCTGCGCCCAGAATTGAGCCCCGCCGGAGCGCACAGTTTGCACCCAAGCCTTCAGCGCCGCCATCGCTTCAGGAGACTGCTTCCCCTCGATCGCGACATTGCCCGGCCGCTCCAAGTGGCGCCGGTCGATCTGAATGTTCCCGGTGAGCAAAAGCCCAAGCCCACCGTTCGCCCAGCGCGAATAGAGCCGCTGGTGGCGCACCGTTGCCCGGTTCAACGTGTCGCCCAAGCCCTCCGTCATCGCCGCCTTCGCGAGACGGTTCGGCAGCACTTGGCCGCAAGGCAAGCGAAGCGGCTCGAGAATCGACATTTCAAATTCCGTGGCGTTGGTTGAGCGCGCGACTAACCCGCGGCGCACCGGATACGCAAGGCCGCTGGGCCGCAACTGTGGAAAAGAAAGGCAAAATTTCCACCCTTGGCCCACGCAACGCCTGGAAAAGCAGCGCAACTATCGCCTTGTAGAAGCTGGGAAATCGCTATAGTTCCCGCCCGATTCAGTAGCGAGTTATCCGCGCGATGGCCAAGCCCGCCACGAAAGCCGACCTGTTCGACGGCGCCGACGACGATAAGACCTCCAAAACCTACTCCGCCAAAGACATCGAAGTCTTGGAGGGGTTGGAGCCCGTTCGCCGCCGCCCCGGCATGTATATCGGCGGCACGGACGAACGCGCGCTTCACCACCTCGCGGCCGAGATTATCGACAACGCAATGGACGAGGCGGTCGCCGGCCACGCGACCCGCATCGAAATCACGCTTGAGCCGGACAATATCTTGATGGTGCGCGACAACGGCCGCGGCATCCCGACCGACGTACACCCCAAT